>JAEUWI010000008.1 GCA_016791475.1 Candidatus Hydrogenedentota bacterium | reverse complement strand
TCAACTGTCAACTGTCAACTGTCAACTGTCAACTGTCAACTGTCAACTGTCAACTGTCAACTGTCAACTGTCAACTGCTTCCGGCCTTGCACAATAAGGTAATACTGGAGCGCCAGACCCAGAGCGATGACCACGGGCATATAGATGAAGGGCGCGCTGAGGCCGTGGCGCTCGGCGAGGTAGCCGAAGGCGAGAGGGCCGACAAAGCTGCCAAAGCCGACAAAGAATTCGTTGATGGAGGAGCGCTGTCGGCGGAGGGCGAAGTTGGCCATACTGTAGTAGCTGCTGGAGAAGAAGGCGGCGCCGCTGAAGGCCCCGATGACCATAAAGGCGAGGCTCATGGCGGCGAGACTGTAGGTATAGCCCAGCACCCAGAATGCGGCGGCGGAGGCCACCTGCAGCCCCGCCAGATAGCGGAAGCGGTGCTGCCAGTGCCGTGTGTGGCCCATAAGGGCGAATACGGCCGCGCTCATGGCGGCAAGTAGAAAAGCGATGGTGGCGTAGATGCTCGCCGGATTCCGGGTCAGGAAGTCCGGGGGAACCGCCTCGGCGAAGAGGCGCAGCGTCCCTTCGTCCACCAGGGTGTCCACCCGTTTGGTGAAGATGAGCCGGGTCACGGCGACCAGCGCCCAGGACATGCCATTGGCAATCCACGCGCTTTTCAGTATCTGTTCGCTGCGCAGGGCATGATCGCCCCACTCCGGTTCGTGCTCGTCGGCCAGGGTCGTGTAGTAGTCTTCTTCCTGAGGCACGCTCCACAGCAGGAGGAAGCAGGCCACGCCCAGCATTGCTGAGGCCGCAAAGGGGGCCAGCGGAGCGGTGTCGTAGAGGAAGCCACCGACCAGCGGTCCGATAGCGAGTCCGCCGCTCCAGGAGACATTGAATCGACTCATGCTACGGGCGCGGGCGTCGGGATCGGGATCGGCGCCCAGCCAGCCGTGGAGGCTGGGCCATACGATGGACATGCCGATGATGGAAAGGACACTGGCCGCGCCGAATCCCCAGATGCCCGGCAGGAGGACTGCGGCGGCGGAACCGACGCAGAAATAGCAGGAGCCGATGGCCGCGATCCGCATGCTGTGCTTGTTTCGGTTCATCCAGACGCTGAGGGCCATGCAAGTTATCGCGTAGAGCATGGACTGGAGGCCCCCGATGTAACCGGGTGTCGCCACGTCACCATTCAGGTGCTTGTAGATGTAGAACGGCATGGCCGTCAGAACGACCATGAGTGCGCCGTCGAGCAGAAAGGCGGCCAGGCAGATGCGGAAATGGTACTTATCCATGCGGGGTCTCGCGGAAGGGTCGGAGGGAGAACTGCGCGAGATTATAGCGCACGGGGACGGTAACTTTGTAGGCTTCAGGACGGATACGACGAATAGGACCGATAAAATAGGTAAAATCCGTCGTATCGGTCCTATTCGTCCAATTCCCTCACGACCCCGCCGCGCGGTCGGTGGCGTATTCTCGGATGCGCGTCACGATAATGGCGATGCCCAGCAGAGTGGCGGTGATGCAGAGCAGCACGAGCGCGGCTTTGGGCGCGGCGACGAGGAACTCCTTCTTGGTGATTTCCGTCAGCACTTCCTGGGCTTTGGCGGTCTTGGCCACCATGGTGGTGGGCAGCAGGGCATTGGTATATTTCATAATGGTCATGAAATCGATGATGCCGGGCACGACCATGGCCAGGCGCTGCCAGCCGTACAGCACGAGCACGCCGATGATGATGGGACGGCGGGTCAGGGCGCCCAGGAGCAGAGCGAGGGCTCCGTTGGCCATGAGGGCCATGACCATGGCGAATTCATGGGTTGCGAGCCGCCAAATTCCATCACGATTGAAGGACAACTCGGCCAGGGCCGTGGACGCGGCGAAGGTCAGGAACATGGAGGCGCCCAGAATAAGGGAGGTGACGCCCATGTAAGCGGTGAAACGGCCGAGCACCCAGGCGGAGCGGGGCATGGGCCGGGTCAGCATGAGGGGGATGGTGCGGCTTTCCACGTCTTCGCCAACGATCATGGTGGCGAAAAAGAGGGCTAGCAAAGGTGCCAGGACGTTGATGTGGGCTTCCTTCGCCATCTTGGTAAATACATCGAAACCCGATTCCGCGAACTGGGCGGTGGAGAGCAGCGCCATGGCCAGCGGGATCACCACGGGCAGCATGGAGATGACAACGGCCAGGATCAGGCGCTGTCGGCGGAGCATCAGCATGAGGCTGTGGCCGAAGGAAGCGCGGAAGCAGAAGCTGTAGTGGGCCAGCGCCCCTGATGCCCCGATAGGCCTGGGGAGGATGCTGGTCTTAATTGTGGCGTGGGCGGCTTGTTCCATCATTTCACCAGATATTCGAAAACGGCCTGGAGGCTGTCGTCGGCGCATTGAATGCGGACAACCCCGATTTCGGGCGAGAGGGCGGCATTGTTCAGGCGTTCATAGCACCCGTTGGGATCTTTGGTCTTGATGACCAGGCGTTCGCCCTCGAAATCGAGGTGAAGCACGGCCGGGTCATCGACAAAGCGCGCGGCCAGGAGGCGCGGCGCGGTGCAGTCCACGTGAATAGTGTGGGGATGCTTGTCGATGAGGGAGCGAATCTCCCGCACCTTTCCATGGGCCATGAGGCTGCCCTGAAAGAGAAGGACCACATTGTCGGTCACGCGCTCGACTTCATAGAGGATATGGCTGGAGACGACCACGGAGTAGCCGTTGTCACCCAGTTCCCGGATGAGGGCGAACATCTCCTCGCGCCCCTGGGGGTCGAGGCCCGCCATGGGCTCGTCCAGAAAGAGGAGGTCGGGATCGGTCGCCAGCGCCTGGGCAATCTTGATGCGCTGGCGCATGCCCTTGCTGTATTCCTCGATGGGATCGTCCATTCGATCGGTCATGCGTACCCGTTCGCAGGCCTGTTCGGCGGCTTTCTGGGCGTTCTTCGCGCTCATGCCCCAGTAGCGGCTGAGCCAGTAGACGTATTCGTAGCCCGTCATGTTGTCGTAGAAGGTGTCGGTCTCCGGGCAATAGCCGATGCGCCGCAGGACCGCGAGATTATTTTTCGGAGGCTGGCCAAAGACGGTCACGCTGCCGCGGGAGGGGCGATACAGTCCGAGGGCGAGTTTGATAAAGGTGCTCTTGCCCGCGCCGTTGGCCCCGAGGAGGCCGGTGACGCCCGTGGTGATTTCGAGGTTGAGATCGTTGAGGGCCATCACCTCGCCGAACCATTTGGAGACGCCTTGCGCGTGGATGATGGTACTCACAGGGCGCACTCCGCGCGGCGCACGCGCCGGAAGATAATCCCCGCGCACGCGAGGGATACCAGAATGATATAGAGCATGGACCAGCCCCAGTGAAGGGCAAAAATCAGATGCTGCTGGTTAAAAATGGCCTGTCCAACCCGGTTGAGCGCCAGGGGAAAAGAGAGGACGAGGTAGTTCTCATCCCGCAGGAAGGCGGCGAGCAAGCCACCGAGAACACCATTGGCGACGATGACCATAAAGACCGCAATGGCCGCGTAGTTCTGGCTTTGAAGCAGGGCGGAGCAGGCCAGCACACCGAGGGCGCAAGGCACGACGAGCACCAGGGAAAATCCGGTGACTTCGAGGGGCCACCAAAAGGTTTCGGTGAACGTCTCCCAACTTGGGGCCAGCATGTTGTGCAGGACGACCAGCGACACGCCCGGCAGCGCGGTGAAGGCCAGGCCGATCAGGATGAGGCTGAGCACCTTACCCAGGGCGTAGTCCCGCCAGGTGATGGGTTTTGAGAAATAGACTTCCATGAGATTGTTGCGGAAATCGTTACAGATCATGCCGGAACCCGCGTAAAGGCAGGTCAGCAGGACCAGCGGGGCCTGGAAACGGAGGAAATCGAAGAAACTCTCCTCCTTCACCACGATGAACTGGGCCTGCTGCAACATGGCGGCCGCGGGATGGTTCGGGTCCTGCATGATGATGTCGTAGGACACAACCTGGAGGAGGCGTATGAGAAAGTGGAGGAATGCGCAGAGGCACAGAAACATGAAGATCTTGGTCTTGGCCAGGATACGCAGTTCCTGCTCCACGATGAGGGCCCACCGGGCGTGGCGCCTGAATTCGCCGTCGTAGTGACGGTAAGTGCGGGTATACACGGGCATCTAGGCGGCGTCCTTGTCGGTCGGCGCGGGCGCGCTCATGGCTTTCATGAAAACTTCCGCCAGGCTGCTCTTGGCGGGCTCGATGCGGCGGATCTGCGTGCTCGCCTCCTGCGCCGCCAGGAAGAGCACTTCGTTACCGTGGCCCTCGGGCACCTGGAGGAGCATCAGGTCGTCCTTATGGCGGATGCACTGGCCGCCCCGCTTTCCCAGAGCTTCCAGAAAGCTCTCCATGCCGCCGTTTACCTGCACCTCGTACTGGTTCTCCCGGGGCGCGGTCAATTCTTTGATGGTCCCGTCTTCCACGATGCGGCCATGTTGCACCATGATGACCCGCTCGCACACATGCTGCACGTCGGGCATGAGATGGGAGGAGAGCACTACGGTGACCTTGCGGTTCCGGCCGATATCCGCAATCAGATCCAGCATCTCCTGCCGTCCCTCGGGATCGAGGCCGTTGGTGGGTTCGTCCAGCAGGAGGAGTCGCGGATCGTGGATGAGGGCCTGGGCCAGTTTTACACGCTGGAGCATTCCGGTCGAGTAGGTCTCCATCTTGCGATAGCGGTTTTCCCCCAGGCCCACATAATTCAACACTTCATGGGTCCGCTCCATGGCGTCCACGCGGATCATGCCAAAGAGCCGGCCCACGTAGGTCAGGAAGGAGACCGCGCTGACTTTGGGGCTGACCACCTCGCGCTCGGGCATGTAGCCCAGCTCCTGTCGCACCCGCAGCGCGCTCTGGGGCATTTCGTGGCCCAGGATCTTGACCGAGCCGGCCGAGGCGCGATTGAAGCCCAGGAGGGTCTTCATCAGCGTGCTCTTACCCGCGCCATTGGGGCCCAGAAGGCCCACGGCCACGCCCTCTTCGATGGCGCAGGTCACGCCATTGAGGGCCTGGAAATCACCGTAGCGAACTTCCAGGTTTTCGATTTCTATCAGTGCCATGGTTTCCCCCGCGGTTGGGATGGTCAAAGGGTCTTATGGGTCTTATGGGTCTTATGGGTCTTATGGGTCTTATGGGTCTTATGGGTCTTATGGGTCTTATGGGTCTTATCGCCTGGGTTCATATTGACCCATAGGACCTATACGACCTATAAGACCCATTCCACTGCGGTGTGAGACGCCATTACCGAATTTTTCGAGAAATGTTTCGTCAATTGACTATCACTCAATAAATATCATCACATCAATCTCCGGTTCTTCACCCGTCACCTCCACGTCCTGGGTGCCTCGCCACCGGTAGGTGCCGTCCTGGGCCAGACTGTAGTAGTCCACACGCCACGATCCAATGGTGACATCGGGGATGGAAATCGTCCCGCCGATGACGGTGTAGTGATCGCCGGGAATCATACCCGCGTCGAGGCCCGTGCCTACGGCCGGGATGACGGTGGCCGGATTGAGGACCACGCGGCCGCCGAAGTTATCAAAGTTCGCGGGCAGTGTGGCGCCGGTGGATCCGCTCGCCACCGTGACGTTCACGGTGATGCCATTGAATTCACCGAAGTTGTGGAAGGTGGCCGAACCGCTGAAGATCGTCACCGGGTAACCTTGACCGTTCAGCGCATCCAGGCTGAGCCCCGCGGCGGGATTGTTCACAAAGGCCTGCCAGGTGCCCGCCGGAATATTCCGGACTTCGTAAGCCCCGTTCGCCGTGGAGGTGCCCGTGTAGGGCTGGCCATCGGCCACCACCGTAACAATGCGTCCTTCCACCGGTTTGCCCTGCTCGAATACAAAGCCTTCCAGTGAGCCGCCGGGTCCCATGATAATTTCCACGCCGCTCTGGGTGCCCTGGGCCTCCAGCACGATGGACGGGCTCATGGCCTGGGGATAGGAGGGGTGGCGGGCCACGGCGTAATAGGTGCCTTCGCCGAGACGCTCAAAAGTGAAAGCGCCGTCTTCGCCGACCTGCATGCTGTTCGTGCCGCCGCCGTCCTGGGCGAACGACGTGAGCGCCTGTGAGGCGGTGGACGCCTCAATGAGCGAGACCGTGGCGCCCTGGGGGCTCTGTCCGTCGGTGATCAGTACATTGCCTTCGATCGTGCCGCCGTCGGCATCGAGGATCAGGTCGATATTCTCCAGAACTTCGCCCGGTTGCAGGGTGATCTGCTTCCGCGCAGGGGCCAGGGGGGAGGCGCTGCCCTCCAGCAGCCACGTTCCCGAGGAAAGGGTCAGCTCATACGCGCCCGTCGTGTCGTTGAAACTCTCGCTCTTGTCGCCCGATTCCGCATTTTCCAGGAAAGAGAGGAACCCGTTGCTGTCGTCGGCCTCGAGGGTGTCGCTCTGGACCAGACTCGCGCTCACGGTATAGCCGTTCTCCGGGGCGGCATTGGTGGACTTCACGAGCACGCGCCCGCGCACGTAGGACGCGGCCTCCAGGACGACATCGTTCTGCTTGTCGAGGAGCACCTTGCTCACGGTCTTGCGCGCGAAGCCCTCCATATCGACTTTGAGCACATAGGTGCCGATTTCCACCCCGTCAAAATTGAAGTCGCCGCCGGGTCCGCTTTCGGTTTCTCGTTCCACGCCGCTGAGGCTTTCGGTGCCCAGACCCGAGAGGGCGACTTTGGCTCCCGAGAGGCCGTTGCCCGTGGAATCGGTGACCGTTCCGAAAACTCTATAGTTGCCGGCTTCGATGGAATCAATCACCACGCGGACATTCTTTACTTCGTGGTAGCCGTTTGAGTAGAGCGGGGTGCCGTTCAGGGTGTGCTTGTAGCCTTCCTTGTGCGCCATGACCTGATAGTTGCCCGCCGGAAGCTCTTTCAGCTCGAAATAACCTTCCTCGTCGCTGCGGCCGTCCCGGGCCACCTGGGGCTTGTCCATGGGGCTCATGAGCTGCGTGTAGCTCGGAAAACACGCGATCTGCGCGTCGGGCACGGGCTTGCCCCTGCCGTCCACGACCTGCCCGTAGACGTTGGAGCCCGTGAACATCGTGATGTCCACCCGGACTTCCTTTTCGCGCGGAGTGAGGACAAAGGCGTCCGCCAGTTGGGGCGCCGTGTCTTCCGCAGTGGCGTAAACGCGCCACTCCTCGTTCAGCGGCACCCCCGTCAATTCGTAATAGCCGTCTTCCTTGCTGGAATTGTCGTTGAGCGGCGGCGCCCGTTTCACCATGGCGGTCAGGGCCTGGGACAGGACACTGTCCGAAGTGCAGAGCACCACATCGGCCGCCACCGGTTTTTCATCGGGCGTGGTGACGTAGCCCCAGACCACCCCGCCTTTGTCGAGCTTGAAGTCGATGCCGCGAACGGCCTGGTCCGCCGAAGCGATGGAGGTGCGCTTGAAGGGGAGCACTTTGGTGACACGGTAGACGGTGTTTTCGATCTCGGCGACCACGCTGTAGTCGCCGGGGGACAAGCCGCCGACGGTGTAGTTGCCCTCTTCATCGGTGGTGGCTTCGTTCCGGTACTTGTCGGTTTCCTCGGTCGAGTACACCGTGATGCCGGGAATTCCCTTGTTGTCGAAGCTGTCCGTGATCCGGCCCGAAATGGTGGCGCCACTCTCCAGCTTCACGTCAATCTTCCATTCTGGACGGCTCTCGCCCACGAATTCCTTGTCCACCGTCGTCCGGAGGTGGCTTCTCGGCACGACCGTGATCTTGTACTCGCCCTCGTGCTCAATGGGAAGCTGGTACCGCCCCGCCGCGTCCGTACGGGCCGAAGCGTCCGCCCAGAGCCGCTGTTTCTCATCGATGACTGCGTCGATGTCTTCGCTGCGCTTTTCCTCAATGGCGATCCGGTCTTTCTCCCGGTAGGCGCTTTCCTCCGCCTCGGTGGGAACCCGGCTCGCGATGACACCCACATCGCGGACCGGCTCGCCGGTCTTTCCATCGGTCACGGTGCCCGAAATCGAATACAGGGCCTCCTCGACGCTCTCGACGGGTGTTTCCGAGTTGGACGCCGCGACGGCTTCCACGGCCCCGCCCTGTTTCGCAATTTCTTCCCGGTCACGTTCAAAGCGGCGCAGACGGAGGTCATCGTGCTGACGGCCTTCCGGGCGGGGCTCATAGCTCAGGGTGGAGACCGGGGGCGCGTCTTCCTTTTGAGGGGTGAGAAAAATAGCCATCACCACCACGACCCCGAGCAGAAAGAGGATCATCAATACGGATTGGAGGGTGGAAAAACTGCCTTTGCCCCGGCGATGCTTCATGAACGGACTGCCTTTCTTGCTGAAAATACGCCCACCCATGGGGCGGAAGCGCCAGACCTCGTACCGGGAGCCCGGCGCTCAAACGGGACCCTGGCAACGTCGCGAACCCCATGCTCAGGGGGTCTGAAAGGGACCTGGCGCCACGGGCTTGCGCGACTCCCGCCCATGGACGGCGTCAATCCACCGAAGCGGCATCAGGCCGGCCCAGACCGTGGCGCCGCCCAGGCCCAGCACCAGCGCCAGCGCGAAGGCCTCCAGGTAATAGGGCCAGGACAGGGCAAAGGTGGCCGCGTAGGAGTCCAACAGGCCCTGTCCGCCGGAAATGCCATGTTTCAGGAGCACATCAAACTTTGTAAACAGCACGAGCGCCGCCAGCGTCGCAATGATACTGACGGAAGCCGCGAAGCCGGACAAGAGGGCATTCCGGAATCGGGCCAGTTCCCGCTGCTGCAGCGCGGCCAACTGGATCCGTTCGCAAACCCTGGCGTGCAGATCCCGCGGCACGGGGAGGACGACATCCTCCGCGAGGGCGGCCTCGATCAGCGCGTCCAGCTCCGCATCGCTCGGCAGCCGTTCAACCATTGTTGAAGAGCTCCTTCTCCACGATCCGGCGCAGTTGCTTGCGGGCACGGAACATCCACGTCTTCAGGGTGCCCATGGGTATGTCCAGGGCCTCCGCGATCTCGTCGTAAGAAATACCCTTCAGGTAATAAAGTGTCACAATCTCCGCATAGCGATCAGACAACTTGGTAACGCATCGGCGGATGTGTTCCGGGAGGTCCCGACCGTCGGAGGGGTGGAGCGCGGCCGTGTTGTAGTGCACCGGCTTCAGTTCCACTTCACCCCGACGCTTGCGTCGGCCCAGCTCGGTGAGGCACACGCTGCAGGTGACGCGGTACAGCCACGTGCTGAAACTGCTGTCGCCCCGGAAACCGGCCAGCAAGCGGAAGGCTTTGATAAAGGCTTCCTGGGCCATATCCTCCGCAAGGGCGGGATCGCGCATGAAGCGATAGGCCAGGTTATAGGTCATCTGTTGATGGCGCCGCACCAGCTCCGAGAAGGCCTCGGTATGCCCCTGCTTGGTCAGCTCCACGAGTTCCAGATCGCTGGTCTCCACGCCGTCCGTATCTGCGGTGCCTGCGTACTGCGCCGGAATCGCCAGTCGGGCTGCTGGTATCATGGTTCGCTCCTCGCGATGTTGATGTCGCCATTTCGGGAATAGAGGGTGGCGCGGGTCCGGCCAATGCCCTGGGTGCCGATGATCTTCCGGCGCCGGGGGTAGCCCTCCGCGTACTCCAGCGGCAGCGTTGCGTTCACTGTGCCGCTGTCCGTGGTGGCTTCCAGTGCCAATTCGCAGGATTCCACCGCGCAAAGTGTAATGCCTCCATTCAGGGACGTCAAGTCGCACGAGGTCGTTTCTCCGTCGGAAAGATCCACCTTCACCGTGCCATTGGTGGTCTCCGCCCGCAGGCGCCCACCGCGCATGCGGGCGTAAATGTTGCCATTAATGGTCTTAAGCTCGGTCTCGCCGGGAGCGTTCTCCACTTTGATTCGACCATTGTTGGTCTCCGCCCGGACCGCGGCACCGGGGCTGACAATCCTGATATCGGTGTTGTTTCCGGTGATGTAAATGGCGCCACAACCCTCGCGGACGAGTACGTTGCCGTTCACGCCCTCGACGGAGAGGTTGGTTCCGCGTGGAACCGTAAGTACGTAGTCCGTGCGTAGATCGAGCGGCTCCGGGCGCTGGCCGGACTCCGTCTGGATCCGGATGCCACCCCCATCTTTCACGCCCGTGACCATCGTATCCATGTACGCCACCGCCTCGTCCCGGAGTCGGTCCCGACCGTAGGCGCGAATTTCCGCCTGAACGAGAAACTGGGGCGCGTTGTGGGTAAAGACTTCCACCGAGCCGTCGCTGTGGGCCAGACGCAGGAAATTGCCCCCCTCAAAGTGGAGGGAGCGGCTGGCCTGGGCCAGGGGCGGGCTGGCCTCGCGGGGCAGCACATCACACAGCAGCCCCATGGTGAAGGCGTGGACGCCCACGGCGATGCCGAGGGCGGTGACGATACTGCGTTGAAACGTATTCATATTGGCCGGACTCGTGTGAATGTTTGGACCGGCGCGTGCGCCGAAGGGTTTCCCGGCGTTACAATGGCCCGCGCCCGTCGGGCGGATTGTCGAAACCCTTGTGGCCGGGGCCGCTGTCCAAGTAGTGGGGGCCAACGACAGGAATAAACGGGAGCGAATTCTTTGGAAACCTTCTTCATACTTGCCCCCTTGCTCGTGGGTATTATAGCACTCGGGTATGTCATCGCCGCGAATCTGCTTCGCGTGTGGCTCAAGCACCGTCTGAAATTGGCGCTGCTCGAAAAACTTCAACACGATCCGTCGCACGGGGAGACACTGGAAGAATTACAGGCGCTGCTGGACGAGAGCGCTTCGACAACCGGCGGATCTGTCCGTGTCGATTATCGGATACTCGGCGTTACGCTGGCCGCCCTCGGCTTGCTGAGCCTGCTTGCAGCCTGGCTTTTCGGCGAACCGGAGTGGATGACCGGCCTTTACTTCGGTGGGGTGATCTGTCTGGCGGCAGGGTTTATCCTCGCCTTGCTCGGGCTGGTGGTCCGGTATGTGGAAAGGATCGTGGCGGAGCCGCTGCATAAGATGTGAGAACGGGCGGCATCGCCCTCGATTCCGGGAGTGTGATTGGTGATTCGATTCATTTTCCTGCTGGCGGGCGGTCTGGCCCTCTCGGTTCATGGCGGGGCCTGGCGGAGCGGGGAGCAGATCCCCGTGGGTACGGCCGATGGCATCGGCCCTCTGGCGCCCCATGCGGTCATGTCCGTGCCCCTGGGTGCGATCCGGTTGACCGAAGCCCCCAATCCCGAGATTGTCGTCGCCACCACGAAATACGGAACCGAATCGGGGATCTGGCGTTATCGGTGGAGCGGCGAGCGTGACGGTGTTCCCATCTTCGAAAAAGTCCACCGCATCACCCACCCTTTTGCGGATCCCTGGCCGCCTCCAGGCTGCGTCGTGCAGCGCCGGAGTGGCGAAATCTTCGGGCTTTGGCTCTCCGACGGGATGCTGGTCTGGACGCGCTACGACCGGGATGCGAAGTCCTTCGTGGAGCCCAGGCCCCTGGCCCTGAGCGGTCTGCCCCGAAGCCCCGACGCGGTGGGAGCCGCCGAGAAGCCCGACGGCACGTGGGCGGTCTACCTGGGCGTAGGGGATGGAACACCTTACAAGACTTCGAAGGCGGGTTCACGCGACGGCGATTATTTTCCCTACGATGGCGCGGGCATCTGGCATGGCGGCCAGCCCTACAGCGCCCTGTATACCCTGACGGTCTCGGACGACGGCAGCGCGCAGCTCGGCGACGCGGTGCGCGCCTCTCACCGAGATCGGGACGTTCGTATGGGCATGAACCAGATCGCGGCGGTCCACTTTGGGGCCGACGCGGCGATTGTCAGTGGTTCATGCTTTGGCGAACTCCATGTATTCCAAGAAAAGGCGACGGGGGACTGGGCGCCCCGTGCCATGGCCGTCGGCGAGGACGGAATTACGCTGCGGCATCCGACCATTTACCCCCGCCCCATGACCTACCCGAATGGGGACGGAAACTGGTGCGATCTGCTGGTGGGTGGCGAGGGAGGACTCTATTACTATGCCTGGACCGGCCGCACGATGGAGCATGGCCAGCCCGTGTATACCCAGCCGACGTTCGCGCTGGAGGCCAACGCGAAGCTCTATGGGGGGACCCTCCCCGTGACCAATGTGGTGGACTGGGACGGCGACGGTGACCTCGACCTGGTGGCCGGGAATTCCGAGGGGCTGGTGCAGTTCTTCGAGAACACGGGCGACAACGAAGTGCCCGCCCTGCTCCCGGGCGTGCCCCTTCATGCGGGGGACGAGATGATCCACGTGCAGCCCGGATACAAGCTCGATATTCAGGGGCCGGGCGAGGCGCGCTGGGGCTATACCTGTCCCACCGTGATCGATTGGAACAGCGACGGGACGCTCGATATCGTGATGAGCGACAGCACGGCGCGCCATCATGTTTATCTGAATGTTGGGTCCGCAACGGCGCCGAAACTGGCCCCGGCCCGCGCGCTGTACTACGAAGGGCTGGACATGCACGGCACCTGGCGCGTGCAACCCGCCGCGGGCAGGCTCGATGGGCGCATGGCCTATATAGCCCTGGACGAGGAAGACCAGTTTCACCTGTACTGGCAGGTGGACGCCTTCAACCTGCTCGACGGCGGGAAGCTCCTGCTGGATACGGGCGAGCCAATCTTCGCGAACTACCTGAAGGCGGGCGGAACGGGACGGTTGAAGCTCTCCCTCGTGGACTGGGATCGGGACGGCGCGCAGGACCTCCTGGTGGGTACGCCCCGCCATGCTTCCGTACCTCACCCGAAGACGGGTCTGCCCCAATCCCTGGGGCTTCCCGGGGCTGCGGTATTGCTGCTCAAGAATACCGGAACGGACGCCGCGCCGAAATTTGCATTTCCCAAACTCATGGCCTTCAAAGGCAAGCCCATCTTTCTCGGGCAGCACGCCTGTGGCCCCGCGATTGCTCCCTTTCGCGGGATGGACAACGCCGATCTGATCGTGGCCGAAGAAGAAGGGCGCTTTCGCTACTACCGGCGCGAGGACTTGAGCCTGATGGACGCGAGCGCAGTTGACAATTGACAGGTGATAGTTGACGCTGGACCGAGACACTTGCAGCCCAGCCCGCCGATGGATCCGTTAATGCAGCGACGGACAGGACCAAACGTGTTGGGCCTGTCCGTCGGGCTTTTCTGAATGTTTCGTTGTCAATTGTCCATTGAATTACGGCCATTCGACGCGGCGGAATTTCTCCACCATCTTACCGTCTTCCTCGCTGAGTTTTGTCATCCAGTCCTTCACCGCATTGAAGGCGTCTTCGCCCATCTCGGGGGTGTACTTGCTGAGGGAGGGTTCGAACTGGCTGGTATGAGCGGCGGAGGCCTTCACCTTGAAGTCGAAGACCTTTGTAATATCAATGGTCACGTTGGGCTCGACCGTGTAGTAAAAATACGCGAGGGGCACGTGGTAGGGCTTGAGGTTTTCGTCCAGCAGGTGCTGCGGATAGTACAGGTGCCACTCGGAGGCGATAAAGGCGTCCTGGGTGATGAAGGCGGCCATACGGTGGTCGGTCTTGATCCAACGCTCGTGGGTGGAGCCCGGATCAATGCTGAAGACCGCGTCGGGCCGGTGCAACTTCATCTGAC
Organism: Candidatus Hydrogenedentota bacterium; assembly: GCA_016791475.1. Classification (NCBI taxonomy): domain Bacteria; kingdom Pseudomonadati; phylum Candidatus Hydrogenedentota; species Candidatus Hydrogenedentota bacterium. The sequence continues at coordinate 163,010 of JAEUWI010000008.1, read as the reverse complement.
GCGCGACTTCACCGCGAACGCGCTGGGGATCGGCGTACTCCAGATTGCCGTCCTCATAGCCCAGCCACGTGATGTTCTTCTTGGGCACGCCCAGGATTTCGCAGGCCTTTTCCTCTTCCGCGCGACGGATTCGGGCCAGTTGCTCACTGGTCATTTCGAGGTCCAGCGAACCCTTGTCGTCGTTGGTGAATATAACGATCTGTACATTGTTTCCGTTGTCCGCAAGGATCTTGATGATACCGGCGCACTGGAAGGTCTCGTCATCGGGGTGGGGCGTAAAGAAGAGGACGGTCTTGCCTTTCCACGTCTCAATCGGGGTGCTTTCAGGCTCGGCGGCGGTGGCCGTTGCACTGAGCGAAACAAAGATTGCAGCCAATGAAAGAAGAATCCTGATCATGTGTCGGGCCTTTCTGGTAAGAGTTTCCAATACTATACGACAAGACCCATTGGGTTTGAAAGTCGTTTCGCGGCGCCATGGCCCGGAACGGTCAACCCCGCCCGCGTCGCGCCACAGCGTTCGCACGTTATTGGCATGTAATTGCTAGTAGAGAACAGAGATGTCATTTTAATCGCGATTCGGGTAGGATAGGGACACAGATTCCGGTGGTATCCGCGCGTGGCTGCGTGCGGGCAAGGCAGTGAATGAGGTGCCCGATGAAAAGAGTGGTGTATTACGCGGCGTGCTCGCTGGATGGGTATATCGCGGGAAGAAACGGCGACATCAGCATGTTCGTGAAGAAAGGTTCGGTCTCCGAGCACTATCGACGGGAAATGGAATGCTTCGACACGGTCATCATGTGCCGGCAGACCTACGAGTTCGGCTACGGCTACGGACTCCGGCCGGGCCAGCCCGCCTGTGAGAACATGAAACACTTCATCTTTTCCAATTCCCTCACCTTTGACGAAGCCCATCCCGATGTAAAGGTGCTCCCGCCTACTCCGGAAGCGGTCGCGTTACTCAAAGAAGGCGCCGGGCGGGACATCTACCTCTGCGGCGGCGGCCCCTTCGCGGGCTGGCTGCTCGAGAGCGGCCTGATCGACGTGTTGAAGCTGCGCGTGAACCCCGTCATACTGGGCGGCGGTGCGCCGCTTTTCGGCAACTCACCAAAAACGGCGCGCCTCGATCTCGTCCGCTCGATCGCCTGCGACCACGGCGTGCAGATCAACGAATACCGGGTGACGGCCTCGTAAGGGGCTCAGGGCACTCGGGTCGGTCAAGGTTCAGCGAAAGGGCGTCATCATGGTGAGAGTCAAGCGTTTTGGAGTCGTGCGGACGGCAAAGGTAGTTGCGGCGCTTTACTTCGCCGTGACGGTCGTCATCGGTGTGCCGCTCGGATTGGTTCTCCTGCTCACCGGTCTGCTGCTCGGTCAAGGCGAGAGCATTCTGTCGGGACTCGCGGCCATGTTTATCATGCCCGTGCTTTATGGCGTATTTGCGTTCATCGGAGGCATTATCATCTGCTTGGTCTACAACTTCGTAGCCCGGTACACAGGGGGCATCGAAATCGAATTGGAACCTGAAAGGTGAACACCGCGACGTCAAGTCGCAAGGAGGAACGGTGGTACAGAAAGTTGTTGCCGGCGCACTGGTAGTGGGTATCGTGGCCGCGGCCTTTGCATTCGCCCAGACCACGGCGGACATGGAAAAGGATGCCGGGGCGGCGCTGGAAAAGGCCGATGCCGAGCTCAATAAGGTCTACAAGCAACTCCGCGAAACGCTCACCGAGGAGGAGCAGGCGCGACTGAAGGAAGTGCAGAAGCTCTGGATTACCTTCCGCGACAAGGAGGCGGAGTTTGCGGCATCGCTTTATGAAGGTGGCAGCATCGCGGGCATGGTGAAAGTTAACACCATGACCACGGCGACGGAGGCCCGCGTGCAGGGCTTGAAGAATCTGTTCCTTGAAGGCTATCCGGAAGGGCAATAGTCGCGTTGAATGCCGGCACTGAGTGATGATGGGTTACTTCGAGCAGTCGTTGGTCGCAACCGATGGGGCGGAACCACATAGCTCTGCAGATTCTCGCAGCTTAATGGGTCTGAATTATCGACGCTGACGGAAAGTTGGGGCAATGAAATATCGAATGTATATCGACGAGGTTGGCACCTCGGACATGAAATCTTCGAGCAACCCCAACCATCGCTTCCTAAGCCTTACGGGTGTGATCATGGAGTTGGAGCATGTACGGACCGATGTGTTCCAGCGCCTTGAGGGCCTCAAATCAAGGTACTTTGAATCTCATCCCGATGAACCTCTGGTGCTTCACCGGAAGGAATTGGTCAATAAGCGGGAGCCTTTCGGGGCTCTTCGGGATCCGATCGTCGAGGCGAGCTTCAATGGGGACCTCCTGAAGCTCCTGCATGAACTGGAGTACACCGTGGTCACCGTGGTGATTGACAAGCAGGCCCACGGCGAGAAGTATACGGTCTGGAAATATGAGCCCTATCACTATTGCCTCGCCATGCTCGTAGAGCGCTACACCCGCTGGCTTACACGTCGAGGGGGGACCGGAGACGTGATGGCGGAATCCCGCGGCGGGAAAGAAGACATGCGACTCAAGAAGTCCTTTCGGGGGCTGCTGGAACAGGGGACGAGCTTCATGGATGCATCGCAAATTCGGGGCCCGCTTACGTCGATCGAACTCAAAGTGAAGCCGAAATCGAACAATATCGCCGGGCTTAAATTGGCCGATCTGCTGGCGCACCCGTCCTACAGCTTCTTAAGAGCCCAATACGACGGGCAGCCCCGGCCCACAAATTTCGGAGGAAAATTGACCGATATCCTGCGGGCATCAAAATATGACCGTTCAAGCAGAGGTGAGATTGAGGGGTGGGGGATCAAATGGCTACCATAAAAAAGGCCCCCCGGGGATAAACCCTGGGAGCCTTCGAAGGCAATGCCTTCCACCTCCAGATAACTGGATTGGCTCTAGTTTATCAGCGTGGGGTCGGGAGGTCAAGAATAACGAGGAGCGCGCGCCCACATCACGGTCTCCCTCTGAGTTTGTTGTAGTACCATAGTGGTGAAAGACAGTGTCGACCATTCTCTGGTGGAATGATTGTTCCTGATGAAGAGGAGAGTGGCGGATCGTGGTACGATACGGGACCGAAGTTGATCGACAACCTGCGGGGAACTTACCCATGCGCCGTCGTACGTTCTTGAAATCTGGAATTGCATCCGCCGCGCTGCTCGCGGGCAGCGGCGAGCTCCACGCCCAGGAGGCGCCCCTCAAGCCGCCGAATATCCTGTGGTTGAGCGCGGAAGACCTGAGCCCGGATCTCGGCTGTTATGGCGATACCTATGCGACCACGCCGAATCTGGACGCTTTCGCGAAGCGCGCGATTCGTTATGATCGCGCCTTTTCTCATGCGGGCGTGTGCGCCCCGAGCCGTTCCGGCCTCATCACGGGGATGTACCCGACCACCATCGGGACCCAGCACATGCGTTGCTCCGGTATTCCCCCGGCGGGCGTGAAATGCTTTCCAGAGTATTTGCGGGCCGCGGGCTATTACTGTACGAACAACAGCAAGACGGACTATCAGTTCGAGCCCCCCTTGAGCGCCTGGGACGAGAACAGCAAGAAAGCGCATTGGAAAAACCGTCCTGAGGGCGCACCCTTCTTCTCGGTCTTTAATTCTGTGACGACCCATGAAGGACAGGTGCGGAGTCGCGATCCCGAGCGGCTTGCCCAGATTGAGGCCCTGGGCGACCTGCGGCATGATCCGGCGGGCGTCACCCTGCCACCCTACCACGCCGACACGCCGGCGACCCGAAAGGACTGGGCCCAGTATCACGACTTGATCACCCTCATGGATCGGGAAGTGGGGGAGGCGCTGGCGGAGTTGGAAGCGGCGGGCCTGGCGGAAGACACTATCATTTGGTTCTGGGGCGATCACGGCCGTGGCCTCACGCGGTGCAAGCGCTGGCTCTATGATTCGGGCACGCGGGTTCCGCTGCTGGTTCACGTGCCGGAAAAGTACCGCGCCTGGGTATGTCCCGATGCGCCGGATTCGCTGGCTCCCGGCAACACGGACCGGCTTGTGAGCTTCATTGATTTTGCGCCGACCATTCTTTCGATCGCGGGGGTTGCGCTTCCGGGGCACTTCCAGGGGCAGGCCTTTCTCGGCAAGGAAACGGCTCCACCCCGCGAGTATGTTTTTGGCGCGCGGGACCGGATGGACGAGGCCTATGACTGCATCCGTACCGTTCGCGACAAGCGCTTCCGTTATTTCCGAAACTACATGCCCTGGCTGACCTACGCGCAGCGCATCGAATACATGGACCAGATGCCCATGGCGCAGGATCTTCGCCGACTGCATGGGGAGGGGAAACTGGACGCCGTGCAGTCGCTGTGGTTCGCCGGAACGAAGCCGGAGGAGGAGCTGTATGACCTCGACGCCGATCCCCACGAGATCAACAATCTTGCCGGAGATCCGGCATTTGAGGGAGAGCTCCAACGGCTGCGAAAGGTTCACCTCGAATGGGCGCATGAAACGAAGGATTTGGGGTACTTGCCCGAGCCTGAAATGGACGCGTTGAAATGGCCCGGAGGCAGGGCGCCGCGATGCGCCCGGCCGGCTTTGTGGGAGACGCCGACGGGTCTTGCCCTGGCTTCGGGGACGCCGGGATCTTCCGTGTTATATCGGTTGAAGGGAGAATCCAGTGGCTGGCGGTTATACACCACGCCGCTGGATTTCGCGCTCGGCGACGGTCTTCTCGCGGTCGCCTGCCGGATCGGCTTCGAAGACAGCGAGGCGGTGACTTTTGCGCCTCAGTCCATCGGTGTGTTCGGACCACCCACACAACGGGTTGACGAGTGGAACGCCTCGTTGCAGAGCGGCTTTCAATCCTGCCCGCTGCTTAACCCGTGGCGTTGCGAACAGTCGCGCAAGCCTATTGCGGATTTCGCGCGTCGGTTCCTTGGATCTTCGGTCGCCGCCGACCGCTATTGGGCCGTCGTCAGTCTGCATCGGCGGGGATGGTCGACGAGCGAGGACCAATCGGAACTGCTCCGCCTTCTTGATGATCCCAGCCCGGTGGTTCGCATTGCGGCGGCCCAGGCGGTGCATGATGGGGAAAAGAGTGACCTCGCCTTACCCGTGCTGATCGCCGGGCTCGCCGACCCCAGCCAGAGCGTGCGGCTTCATGCCGCCATTGCGCTCCGCGATCTGGGAAAAGACGCGCTGCCCGCGCTGGATGCGTTGAAGGCGGCCACGAAAGATCCCTGGACCTACGTGGCGCGCGTGAGTCTGGACGCTGTTGCGGCGCTTGAGCCCGAACGGGAGTCTGAAATCACGCAATAAAACGCCCCCCAAAGGCAACAGACGTTGCACGGTGGAGGGCTTCAAACTGCGAGATAGTGTAAGCGGTTACTGGGCGGGCTGCAGCAGCGCTAGAACGTCCTCGCCCAGCCCGGCGGCGCGCCCTTTATCAACGGGATACTCCCCTTCGTCATTCTGCACGGCGGGGATGGCTCCCTTGTCCAGGAGCAACTTCACCATGGCGGCATTCCCGGAGGCCGCTGCGACGTGCAGGGGGTATTGTGAGCCCACCGGAAGTGGCTCGTTCAATAACAGAGGCTCCGTATTCAGCAGTTCATTTACTTTCGCCTCGTCCCCCGCCGAAATGGCCTGGGCAAAGTCATCCCGGAGATCGCCCATACCTTCGGGGGGCGGCGGCAGGCTCTTGTCCATGCACCCCGCGAGGAGCGCCGTGACGGCGAGAACATACATCAATATAGCAGAACGACCCAGACTCATCTTGGATACTCCGGATAATACGTTGAACGGATAAAGGCAGGTGGACCCAATGTATAAGATTGGGAGGGCTTTGCAGCCCTCCCAATGTCGTTTAGAGGTGTTCAGACGTTGCGCGCCACAAAGGCGCATAACGGGATCACGGTCCGAGAGAGTTACCGTCTTTGTGCGCTTCCTGGGTCATCATCCAGGCTTTGCTGCCGATGGGCTGGGGATACTTCGCCCATTCCACGTGGCCGTCCATGTACAGCACATTCGCGCCGCCGGGAACGTGGTTGAAGCTGTTCATGTCCGTAAGGGCGCCTTCGTTCGTGTAGGAGTTATCCCACATGACCGCGGCATCCGTCTGGGCGGAAGAGCTGGCGCCCGCATTGTTGATGTCGGTAATAACGAAGCGCTCGATACCTTCGCGCAACGCCAGCATGGTCACGGCGCGGCCCGTCGAAGGCATGGTGAAGGCCGCGGGCTGTTCGCGGTTCGCCACCCAGCCACGACCCTGCGTACAGGCGGCGGCGCGGCAGTCGAGAGACTGGGGCGCGGCGATGGCCGCGTTCGAGCTGAAGACCCACGTGAAGTCGGCGGCCGTATTGAAGTACTTGCCTTCAATCATGTAGCCCCAGTAGTTGTAGGACCAGTAGCCGCCGTGGTAGTAGCAGTTCAACGCCGGGTTAAACAGGGCCGGATCGCAGTACTGGCTGCCACCGCCCGCCGGAGAGACTTTCTGCTTCACCAGGGCATCGTTGGACGTATCCCAGCCGGTACCGATGGTCCGGTGCAGCTTCATACCAACCGTGGGGCTCCAGGTATAATCCTTCTGCTGTGAGCGGGGATAGTCGCCGTCCGAGGGGCAGAACTGGATCTGGAGGTCGGTAACGTATTCGGGATACAACTGTTCGAGCTCGTAGGCCCGTTCCAGCGAAGCGCCAAAGCCAACCGCGGCGCTGCTGTAGTTGTTCCAGAAGCGGGTGCCGCGGCGGGGCCACGCTTCACCCTTGCTCTCATTTGCAAACATTTTGAAGATGACGCCATGCTGCTTCAGATTGTTCTGGCAGCTTGCCCGGCGCGCTGCTTCCCGCGCACGGGCGAGGGCCGGGAGAAGAATGGCCGCAAGGATACCTATGATTGCAATCACCACCAGCAATTCGATCAGGGTAAAGCCTTTGCGGTATTTATGGGGTACAGCTTTAATCATAATTGCATTTCCTCAACGTTGTCGTAGATTGCCAATGAAAAACACGACCCGGGCATCGCTCCCGATGCCTCCTTGCACCTCCCTTCGTTCAGCGTGGGTTGCATTACGACCGACCCCCGGATCGGACGAAGGTCCGACACCGGGATATTGCAGACCGGCGGATATGGAATATAAATGCCGGGGCAAGAACGGAATAAAACGAAACGACTCCACAAACTGCGACTACCCTGCGGGAACCACGCCTGTTCCCTCGAACGCCAACTGACCGCTCGGAACTGCCACCCGGCGTCCTGCGCAAATTGCTCATTGCGTTCGAATGACTTTCTTATATTCAATTAAATCTCGTTTGTCAACCCCTTTATGCTTTGTTGCAGTATCCACACCTTTGCGAAACTCTCAGTAGACGGCCGGGGCCATTTTCAGGAAGCCCCGCTTTTAAAGCCCGAACGCCAATTCAGACGGACATTACACACCGATTCTATCGGGTCGCCCCCCGCGCGCCGCGATCTGCTACAATAGCCCTCTCCGCCCCGCCGGGGGCCCCATCAAACCATGTACTCACACGGAGAATACCATTCATGCTCAAGCCTTGCCTGGCGCTCGCCCCGCTCTTCCTGCTTTTCGCCATCGATGGACAAAGCGCCGAAAAAACCTATGCCGAACGTCTTGGCTGGCCCGAAGGCGCACGGGTCGTCATATTCCACAGCGACGACCTCGGCATGAGCCACCAAACCAACCAGGGCACCATCAAGTCCCTGAAGGAAGGGGTGGTCACCTCCACGAGCACCATGATGCCCACACCCTGGGTCCCCGGATGGCACGCCTTTCTGGAAACCAGCCCCGACACCGACAACGGCCTGCACCTCACATTGACCTCGGAGTGGGACCACTACCGCTGGGGGCCCGTGGCGGGCAAGCCGGCGGTGCCGACGCTGGTGGACAAGCAGGGATGTCTCTGGGACAATGTCGGCCTGGTGAATCAGCACGGCACGCCGGACGATGTGGAGCGGGAGATCCGCGCACAGATCGACAAGGCGCTGGAGATGGGGCTCATCGTGACCCACATGGACTCCCACATGGGAACGCTCTTTTCCAATCTGGAGTTCTACAAGCGCTACGTGAAGGTGGGCATCGAGTACAAGATCCCCATGCTGATCACGGGGCCAAACGGCTATCTCATGACCAAGTACGAGGGCGACCTCGCCCAGACGCTCACCGCCGAAGCGCTTCACGAGAAGGTCTGGGCGGCGGGTCTGCCGGTCATCGACGACGCCACGGGACAATCCTACAGTTGGAAGACATTTGAAGAGAAGAAGAAGATGTTCATGGAGACGATCAAGGAGATCAGGCCGGGCGTGACCGAGATCATTGTCCACTGCACCATCCGTGACGAAAACTTTGATGCGATCTCGCCCTCGGGCGAGACGCGCCAGGCGGATTTGGACGTGACGACGGACCCGGAGATTATTCAGCTCGTGAAAGACGAGGGAATCATCTTGACGACATGGCGTGAGTTGAAAGAACGCCGCGACAAGGTGAAATAGGCGATTTCGCCGCTGGAAACGCAAAGCGCGCAAAGAGGGTGTTGCAACGGGACGGTCCTGAACGCAAGGGCACCCAAGCAACGGGGCTTGATCGCGAATCAGCCGGGCGAACATCAGCGCGCCGCAGCTTGCTTGGCGTTCGGGACCGTCCCGCGCTTTAGAAATCGGGGGACGGTCCCGCACGTTGGGGTGTGCCGCTTTCGGGCGTAGGATTCCCGCACGCGGCAATGCACTTTTGCGGATCGAGTGCCCTTACGTGCAGGACGGTCCCCCTGGGGCCGCGCGACTTTCCTTGCAGATATGTTTATACTCTGCACTGGAAGGAAGTCTCGTGCTGGATAAAGCAACTTCATTACAATCTAATATTTATCCCGTGTGGCGCGGTGCGGGGGCCTGTGTGTTGTTTACCGTCGTCGCGGTGGCGGTGCGCGGCGTTCGGTGGGACGAGACCTGGGAGCATGCGCAGATTCTAACGGGGCAGGTGGTGTATCCCGAGGGGCATCCGCTGGCCCTCTACGTGCACAACGCCTTCAGTCTCCAGACTTATATTTCGGCAGGGATGCTTTACGCGGGGGCGGGTCCGGCGCTGGTTTGCGGATTCCGGAATGTACTGTTTCTGCTCGCGAGCGTGCTTCCGGTCTACGCCCTGACCGCCACGCTGACCCGCTCGGTTCTGGCGGGCCTCCTCGCGGCTCTGCTCATGATGCAGGGGGTAATGCTGGAGTTTGACGGCAGCTACCCGACCATGGTCTGGCCGGAGATCTACTCCAATGGTCACATCGGGGGTGGTGTCGTGCTGCTGGCTCTCGCGGCGCTCGTGGCCGGGCGATTTCGCAGGGCTTTCTTCCTGCTCGGTCTTATTCCCTGTATACACGTGGGCCAGTGGCCGCCGCTCGCGGTGACGGTGGGCCTCTTCGGCGGGCATGCGCTGATGGTGAGTAAAAAGGCGGCCGCGCCTCGTGCGGTGCGCTGGGCGGGCGTGTTTCTTCTCGGTCTTTGCCTGACCGCGTTGTTCTGGGTGGTTCATCGCCAGTTCACCCTTCCCCTGCCCGCGTCCGGTCCTTTTGCGGCGGGCGGTGATACGGAAGCAGTCTGGCGGGGTTACACCACGCTACACGATCCCCACCGTCGCTTTCCGCCGGGCAACGGCCACGTCATTCTCGCCGGGACGATCCTGCTGGCCTGGCTACTCGCAATCTGGGGAGGGGAGCATCGACTGCGCCGCACCGGGCTTGGCCTCGCGCTTTACACCAGCATCATTGGACTGGTCGTATGGGGCACCATGGCGGTTCATGCGGTGCTTGGCCCCGATATTCCTTTTCTGCTGATCGCGTGGATGCCGTACCGAATGATTAACCACGTGCCCGCCATCGCGCTTTCCCTGATGGTTGCCCTGATCCTTACCCGCTGGCCGACGCGGGGCTGGCGCCTGCTCGCCGGTGCGGCGGCGATTGGCATGCTGCAGCCCCTGTGGCCGTGGGTGGTGGGGGAGACTTTCCATCGCCGCTATCTGGCCGGCGGCGAGTGCGTTCCCTTCTTGCTGTACGGAGCGTCGCTCTTCGCTGTTCTGGTCGTCGCGGTGGGCCAGGGGGCGCGCTGGAGGGCCATCGCCCTCGCGGCGGCACCGATCATGCCCCTGGCCATGTATCACCGCTTTGGTGCGGCCTGCGTGGTGGCGGGAATCTTCATCGCCTTCGCGCTGGACCGGAAGTTCGAGTCCATTGCGGGATTCCCGAAATTCTATCGAAGCGGCCGATGGGCAATCTGGAAGCAGGCGGCGAGGCGCAGCAGGTTCAGGATTCCCGTCCCGCTGATCGTGGCGGGCTGCGCCCTGATCCTGATTCACCAGGCCGGCCACCGCCAGCAACTGCCCGCTTCCGCTCTTCAGGAGAGAATGGAATCCGCGCTTTTCGCCCGGGGTGACGTCTGTCTTCTCGCGCCGCCGGATAGTCTGTTACTACAGGCCACGACCAACTATCCCGTGCTTGCGGATGTGGCGACACCTTCGCTTATTAGCTACGTACCGGCGATTGGTCCTTCGATTGAATCCATGTATAGCGATATCTACGGCATAAGCTTCCGCCTGCCCGAGCCCGGCATGCGCCAGGAGCCAACCACGCCCTGGCAAAGGCTGTGGCGGGAACGGGATCAGGCAACGTGGGTTGAACTTTCCAGACGCTATGAATTTACCCTTGTGCTGGCACCGGTCGATTTGCCGCTGCAACTGACCGAAATACTTGCCGACGAGAGCTACGCGCTGTATGCTGTGGGCCGTTGAATGAGGAATGACGCAGAAAGCAGGACGTAACGCATGCGCGTAGGCATTATAGGCGCCGGGATTTCCGGTTTGAGCACGGCTCTGGCCCTGGCAAAGGCCGGCCACGAGGTGGACATCTATCAGCGCGAGAACGAGCTCGGCGGGCTTATCGCCACCTTCGACTTCGGCGGCTTTGATATCGAGCACTTCTACCACTTTCTCTGCACCTCCGATATTGGCTATTTCCGGCTCTGCCAGGAGCTTGAAATTGCAGATCAGTTGCGCTTTGAGGAGACCACCACGGGCTTCTACTACAACGGCACCTCCTACAGCTTCTGCACGCCGCTTGATCTCATTACCTTTCCCGGAATCTCCTTTCGCGACCGTATTCGCCTGGGACTTTTCGCGCTGGATGCGCGCAAGCGCAAGGACTGGCGCGCGCTCGATGCCGTGGCCGCGAAACCCTGGCTGATTGAACAACTGGGCGAAAATACCTACAACGTCATCTGGAAGCCCCTGCTGGAGATGAAATTCGGTGCCTTCCACGATCAGGTGTCGGCGGCGTGGATCTGGCACCGTGTTCACCGCGTGGCGAAATCGCGGGGCAAGCTGGGCTACCTGAAAGGCGGCACGAAGCTGCTGCTGGACACGCTCCACGCGCGCTTGAACGAGCTCGGCGTGCGTATCCACCCGGGCCAGCCGGTGAAGCGGATCCTGGCGAAGGAGGGCCGAGTCACGGGCCTCTCCTTCGACGGTCACGAGGCTGTGGACTGTGATCGCGTCGTTTCCACCGTGCCCCTTTCGGTGCTGGCGAAGCTGCTGCCCGCGGGCTGGGAAGAATATGCGGCCGAACTATCGCGCATCGACTACATCGGTGTGGTCTGCGCCTGTTTCAAACTGCGGCGTCGGGTTTCGCCCCATTTCTGGTACAACGTGCACGATCCCCGAATCCCCTTCAACGGGATTATCGAATACACCAACTTGAATCCGATGCCGGAGCACGACCACAGCATCGTCTATGTGCCCTACTACGTGGCCACCAGCCACCCCACCTTTGTAATGCCGGACGAGGCCGTGGTCGAGCAGTCGTGGTCGGCCTTGAAGCTCATGAATCCCGCCCTGGTCGATGAAGATCTCGTGGACAGCCATGTGGCCCGAACGCCCTTTGCCCAGGCGGTCTGTCCCACGAACTTCTTGAATCTGCTTCCCGACCACCTGTCGCCGCTCCAGGGGCTTCGCCTGTTGGATTCCACATTTCTTTACCCCGAAGATCGCACGCAGGCGGGACATATTCGCCTGGCCAACGAGTGCGCACTCCACATCGAGGCTTGATGACGACCGGGCACCGCGCGGAAGACGTGCGCGCACATTACGCGACGTTGGCCAAAACCTACGACGATAAGGCCAATCGCGCCTGCAAACGCTATTATGAACAATTGATCGCCCGCAGCCTCGGCGGATGCCGCCGCGTACTCGAAATTGGCGCCGGGTCGAGTCCCTCGTTGGAGGTGTTGTCGTCATCGTTCGGAGTCGCGTGTGACCTTTCCCTGCCCATGCTGGCGACGCGTCGTGCCGCTCCTGAGCGGCCCCGGGTCGTGGCCAATGGCCAGCAGCTTCCCTTTCGCGATGGTGTGTTCGACGGCGTCTTCTGCGTGAACGTGCTGGAGCACGCGCCCGAACCCGCGATGCTCGTGGCGGAGGCCGCGCGGGTGCTGTCTCCCGGCGGACGGTTTCTCGCCATCACGCCCAACGGCGACGCCGAACGACTCCTCGATCTGCTGGAGCGCTTGAAACTGAAGTTACCTGAAGGCCCCCACCAATTTGTGACCTTCGGAGGTCTCGCCGCACTCGCGGGGGACGACTTCACGCTGGTGGAGCACCGCAAATGCCTCGCCTTTCCCGCCGGCCCCGAAGCGCTGGTGCGCTGGGTGGACAACCTCGGCGGCGAGCCCGGCTGGGGGCTTTTTCAGTATGCGGTGATGCGAAAGCGCTGAAGGGGTTCATGGGTCGTATGGGGCCGGCGACATACGACCCACACGACCCATAAGACCCATAAGACCCATTCACTCAGTTCCGCGCCACCGGTATGAGCCAGTCGTCGTTGTTCAGCGATTTCAGGAAGGTAATCAGATCGATCAGCTCCTCCCGCGAGATGGCCAGATCCAGGCCCTCGGGCATTTTCGAGATCGGAGACGGCGTCATCGATGTAATATCGCTGCGATTGATGCGCACTTCCTCGCCCACGCCCGTTTTCAGCGTGATGGCGTCGTTATCCTGACGGGCGATGATGCCGTCATAGGTCTGCCAGTCCGTCTCTACGGTGTAGGTTTCATAGTCCTGCACCAGGCTCGCATTGGGGAAGAGCACCGACTCCAGGATATCGTGGGAGGTGCGGACCACGCCGACAGTCGTCAGATCGGGACCGAGGTGACCGCCTTCATCCCCAATGGCGTGGCAGGTGTAGCAGGCGGCCTTCTCGCCGAAGAAAACGCGGCGGCCCCGGCCCACATCGCCCGACATGGCCAGGGGCTCGAGATCGAGAAGCTTGGCCACGCGGGCCTCTTCTTCCGCCTTCTGCTGGGCCAGGAGCGGCTCAGCCGCGGCGCGTACCTCTTCAGGGAAGGCGGCGAGGACCGGCTCCAGGATGGCGGGGGTGCGCATGTGGGCCGGGAAGCTGGGGCTGCCCAGGCTCGCCACGAGCGCCTGACCCACGGCGGGATCCTGCTTGCCGTTGAACGCCTTCAGCAGGTTTGGCACGGTAAGCACGTCGGCATCGCTCAGGATGTCGGAGGCGATGGTGAAAAGCTGGGCGTCGCTGAGGTGAGACGCCGCGAGAATGCGCCCGGCGGATTGGCGCAGCGCGGGGTCGCCCTCCCGGTCCTTCAGCACACCGAGGATTAACTCCGCCGATGCGGGATCCAGCTCGGGCATGCGCCCGGCGATGGTGCTGAGCGCGTGGAGTCGGTAGCCGATGGGCAGGGCTGCGTCCGCCGCCTGCTGCGCGAGAATCGCATCGTGTTCCGCCAGATTGCGGCTCTGCACAAGACCGACAGCGGGCCAGCGAAGCTCTTCAGGGCCCTGGGCAATAAGCGTGCCCAGCACCGAAATCCACGCCTCGGGCAACTTGTCCAGCGGGGCGGCCTCTACGATTTCGAGTAGGAACAGTTTGCGGCTCGTATCGATTTCAGCGTCGCTCAGAAGACCGGCGATGGCCTCCTGGGCCGGTCCGGACGTGGCGTAGGTCAGCAGGATGGACCGGAGCCCACTTGCGCTCCCCGGCTCGAAGGACGGGCTCCTGAGGACGCCGGTCATTTGCTCCAGCAGGCGCTCCGACCATTCGGAATGGCGGGAAGCGATGAACAGCGCCGTCTCGCGCAGGGAATCGTCCCGCGAGGCGAGCAAGGGCAGCACATCGTCCACCGCGATGAGTTCTTTGCCCATCTGGTCGAGACTTATGGCCGCGGCGGACTGAATCCTGGGATTGGTGTGCTTCAACAGGTTCTTCGCAACTTTATCCATGTGCATCTGGATTGCGGCCATCGTGATTGCGTGGGTTTCGAAAGGATCGACCGCATGGGCGGCCGCCATGTACAAGGGGAAGACGGACTCGATGGCGCGGAGCGAACCGAGGCTGGACGCGGCCTGGCGGCGCACGGCGGGCTCCGGATCAAAAAGCAGATTGGTCAATGCGGGGCCCGCGTCGCGGTCCCCCGTGAGGCCGGAAATCCGTGCCGCGGCGATGCGAATATCGGGATTCTCGTCGCGCAGTGCAAAGCGGATGGCGTAACCCGCGTCCTCGCCGCCCAATTGGCCGATGGCCCAGACCGCCTGAAGCCGGATGTTGTCGCCGCCGCTCAGCGCGGGATTGGGCTTGTAGAGACGTTCGGGGCCGCCGTGCTCCTCTTCCTCCTCCTCGTCGATTGGAACGCCGGAGGCCTTTCGCTGGGCTTCAACTTCCGCCTCGCGCTTCTTGTCTTCCACCTCCAGCTTCAGCAGTTCCGCCAGGGGCGCGACAGCGCCCTCGCCCTGGGCGATGAGCAAACTGAAGGCCTGGCACCGCACCTGGGGGCGTTCATCGCCAAGATAGTGAACAAGCTCCTCGACCGGCAGGGCGCCAAGCCCGAGGTCACGGCCCCAGGGGTCGGCCACCGGGGTCGCGTCCGCCTTGCGCACGCGGTAGATACCGCCCACAATCTCGGGCTTGGATATGCGGGATACCGGACACGCGTCCACATACCAGCCGCCGGTATCGCAAACGAGCAGGCTGCCGTCGGCGTCCTGCATCACGTCCGTCGGGTGAAAGTCAGGATGCGACGAGGTGAGGAAGTCGCTGTCCTCGGTGCGATAGGTCGCGCCATCCCGGAAGAGCTTGTGGCGCTGCACGCGGTGGGGGTTGAACTGGGCGCTGAAAAGATTGTTGGTGTATTCCTCGCCCCAGACGGCGCCTTCAAAGCGCACGAGGCCCGCGGGCGCGATACGGGCGAATTTGGTCATGGTGGGGAGCAGCGGGCCGGTGCGGACGAACTCGGACATGCTCGGGCCGGGTTTGGGGAAAACACCACCTTCCACCCAGTGCATGAGGGCGTCGCGCTGACCCTGAGCGGGGTCGCGGAAGTAGGTCATGGTGCCGATGGTCTCGCCGGCGGGAGTGAAGATGATTTCCACGGGGTTGTCGAAAGCGCCGCCCGCCATGCGCTCAAGCTGGGTACCGTCGGGGCGGCAACGCCAGATGCGCGAAGCTTCGCCCTGGAGGCGTTCGCCTTCTTTTGTGGTGATGTCGTAGCCATGGCGGCCGTGGGTCAGGTAGAGCCAGCCGTCGGGGCCGAGGAAGGGGCCGTGGAGGCTTGCCGAATTCCGCATGTTCCAGCCGGTGAGGATGACTTCCCGTTCGTCGGCCACGCCATCCTGATCGGTGTCTTTCAGGCGGACCAGATCCGGCGGCGCGGATACATAGACCGAGCCCTGGTGGCAGAGCACGCCCATGGGAAAGGTCAGTTTGTCGGCGAAGACACTCTTGGAATCGTACACGCCGTCCTTGTCCGTATCCGAGAGGCGCAGGATCATGAACGACGGATTGGCGATCATCGCGGCGGCCTTCATGTCGCTGCCGGTGGACTCCGCCGTATAAAGGTTGCCGGCTTCGTCGAATTCCATGAACATGGGATAGGACGAGAGGCCCGGTGTGGCGGCGAGCTCCACCGTGAATCCCTCGGGCACCGTGATGGATTCAAGTCCAGTGGGGGACTCGGCCCGCGCGGTGGCGGAGAGCAACACAAGGCCGAAGGCGGCAATCGCTGTACTTCTGGTCATAAGTCTATTCCCTTGTTACATGGCAGCATCGCCCGAGGGGCGCCGGGGGGTTAACGGGTCGCCCATCTTAGCACAACCCAAGTCACTTTTCTTCCCGGCAGGGGCCGGAGGCGGCGGCCGATTTCTCAGAATCATCACCTGCCGAAAAGACTTGCCCCTCCGGCCGGAACTCCGCATAATCAAGGGCTGTTGTCGCCTGCGGAGGGCGGCGCGAACGCTGAGGATTCATTGATTATGCATTGCACTTCCATGTTTCGGGCCGGTCTGCTCGCTGGACTGGCCCTGACCGGCTCGCTGGCGCGGGCGGAGGTCCGGCAGGTGACCGAACCCATTGCCCTGTTTAACGGCAAGGACCTGACCGGTTTCTACACCTACCTGCGCGATCACGGCGCGAACAACGATCCGAACAAGGTGTTTACGGTGCACGACGGGATGATCCACATCTCCGGGCAGGACTACGGCTGCATCACCAGCCACGATTCCTTCGACCGCTACAAGATCGTCATGGAATTCAAGTGGGGCCAGAAGACCTGGGGGGATCGGGAGAAGGCCACGCGGGACAGCGGGCTGCTCGTGCACTCCGTGGGCGAGGATGGCGGTTACAGCGGCATCTGGAAACACTCCATCGAGGTGCAGTTGATCGAGGGGGGCACGGGCGACTTTATTGTCGTGGGCGATGGCACCGACACCTACAACCTGACGGCCAACGTGGCGGAGGAGAAGCAGGGCAGCAGCCATGTCTTCAAAGAAAAGGGCAAGCCGGTCACGGTAAACAGCGGACGCATCAACTGGTGGGGACGCTCGCCCGATTGGACAGATACCCTCGGCTTTCGCGGCGAGCATGACGTGGAAAAGCCCGTGGGCGAATGGAACACGCTGGAAGTGACGGTGGACGGCGGGAAGATCGACACCTTCCTCAATGGCATTCGGGTGAACGCTTCCATCGATGCGAATCCGAAGAGCGGCCAGATTCAAATTCAATCGGAAGGCGCGGAACTTTTCGTGCGCAAGGTGGACCTGCTGCCACTGGAGGACGTGGGCAAGCAATCGCGCAATGCCGCGAGCCCCGAGCGGGTTGCCGCCGTCGCCAATGGCGCGAAGGAGGTAGCCAACGTCGGCTGGTGGGGTTTTAATGAACCGGACTCGACCGCGGCCATCCAGGGCGCGATCGATTCCGGGGCAAAAAAAGTGATCGTGCCCTTCGTGGGTAAACCCTGGATTGTCAGTCCCCTCACGCTGCGCAGCGACCTCGAGCTCTTTCTGGAGCCCGGGGTGCTGCTGCTGGCGAAGCGGGGCGAGTTTCAGGGGGGAGGCGACTCCCTCCTGTCGGCCAATGACGCCGAGAATCTAATCATCCGCGGCTACGGCGCGACCCTGCGCATGTGGAAGAAGGACTACCAGAATCCGCCCTACACCAGGGCCGAATGGCGCATGGGCATCCGCCTCATGGGCTGCAAGAATGTGCTGATTGAGGGCGTGCGCGTGGAGTCCTCCGGGGGCGACGGAATCTACGTGGACGGCGGCGGCGACCGGCGCTGGGGCGAGGACATCACCATTCGCAATGTGGTCTGCGATGATCATCACCGCCAGGGCATCAGCATCATCAGCGCGCAGAATCTGCTGATCGAGAATAGCACCTTCTCCAATACCGGCGGAACGCCTCCGGAAGCGGGCATCGACTTCGAGCCCGACAGCGCGGACCAGCGCTTCGTCAACTGTATGGTGCGCAATTGCACCTTTGAGAACAACGCCGGACACCAGATTCTCGTCTATCTCAACCCCATGGACATCACCAGCGAGAAGGTGAGCATTCGCTTCGAAAATTGCGTGTCCCGCATGGGCAAACCGGGCATGACCCTGGCCGATTTCAAGGACATGGATCAAAGGGGTTGGGCCGGCATGTCCGTGGGCACCTGCAATGACAACGGGCCACAAGGAACCATTGAGTTTGTGGATTGCACCACGGAAAACACCGGCAAAGAAGGCGCCAAAGTGTACGACGTATCCGCCAACAGCGTGGATGTGCGCTTCATCCGCTGCACCTGGGCGAATCCGTGGGTGTCGGCCTTCCGAGAATATGGCGGGCCCCGCGTGCCCGTGTTGATCTACGCGCGCCGCCCCAGCCTCGTCGGGCGCAATGGCGGCGTGTATTTCGAAGACTGCGAAGTGTACGATTGGGCACAGCGCCCGGCGGTGCAGTTTTACGAAGATCAAAGCAACAACGGATTCTACGACATCAGTGGACAGATCACGGTGCACAGTTCCCACGGCGCAATTAAGGCCTTTGGGGATAAGCTGGAGAATGTGACGCTGAAAGTGGTGTCGGGCAATTAATAGGACGGACAGGACCGATACGACGGATTGAAATCGGTCCTGTCCGTCGTATCGGTCTCAATACTGAATGGAGAACAAGCCGACCATGAATCGCACCATCGCCATTGTATTAGCTTTCTGCTTTGTCGCCCTCAGCGCCCAGGCCGAGTTCACCCTCGCCGCCTTCACCGCCGACGTCACCTCGCCTCTGGGTCATCCCGGCATGGCCGGCGGCATTGAGTCTGCAAAGGAGATCGTCGATCCGCTCTTCGCCAAGGGTATCGTGCTCATCGGCGGCGAGAAACCCGTGGTCTGGTTGTCCATAGACTGGTGCGAGATCCGCAACGACGCATACAACCGCTGGCGCGACGTCATCGCGGAAGCGGCGGGCACCACGCCGCAACACGTGCTGCTGGCGGCGATTCATCAGCACGACACCCCCGTGGCCGATCTCACCGCGCAGAAATTACTCGATGAAGTGGGCCTGGAGAAGTCCCTCTGCTTTGTCGACTTCCACGAAGAGGCGGTGCAGCGCACAGCCCAAGCCCTGCGCGATGCCCTGCCCACGGCGCAGCCCGTCACCCACTACGGCATGGGCGTGGCCCAGGTGATGGAGATCACCTCCAACCGTCGCCTGGTTCACCCCGATGGAAAGATCGACTTCGGTCGCAACAGCTCCAGCCCGGCCGAAATTGGCGCGCTGCCCATTGATCTGGTGGATCCCTGGCTCCGCAGCCTGAGCTTCTGGAATGGCGACACCCCCGTTGCCGTGCTGAGCAGCTACGCGGTGCACCCCATGAGCCACTACGGGAAGGGAAGCGTCACCGCAGACTTCCCCGGCATGGCCCGGGCCATGCGCGAAAAGGACATGCCCGGCGTGCAGCAAATGTACTTCTCGGGGTGCAGCGGCGACGTAACCGCGGGCAAGTTTAACGACGGCAAGCCGGAGAATCGCCCCGTCCTCGCGAAGAAGCTCTACAACGGCATGAAAGCGGCCTTTGAAGACACGGAGAAGTTCGCCCTCGAAAAAGCAGACTTCCGCACCACGCCTCTCTTCCTCCCGCCGCGCAGCGACAAGGGCTACACCGAGGAAGAACTCTACGCGACCCTGCGCGACACCACTCAGAAGACCTTCGACCGCAATCTTGCCGCCATGGGCCTGAGCTGGCTGAAGCGCTGCCAGGCCGGTATTCCCATCGACGTATGCGCGGTCGATTTCGGCGAGGCGGTGTTCCTGCTCATGCCCGCCGAATCCTTCGTGCAATACCAGATCACAGCGCAGGGCATGCGCCCCGACGTCTCGGTCGTGATCGCGGGCTACGGCGAAAGCGCCCCCGGCTACATCCCCTCCGCCGCCGCCACCGAAGATCTCTTCAACGAACACCACAACTGGCTCTGGGTGGACAAGAACGTCGAACCGCTGATGAACATGGCCGTGCAGAAGGTGCTGCTGCCAGAGTTGTAGGGACTGACGCGGACACGTGCCCTGCGGTAGCGACAGCGACTTCAGATTGGAGTCAACCGCACCCAAGCGAAGTTGATTCCAACGTCCGTGTCTGTCCCGTCGTGGCCCGGGCGCACGCGGTGCAATCACAACGCCCGTATTGCGGGTCAGTGTCGCGGATTGCGTGGGCAACGAACGCCCTCGCTCACCTCCCTCACGACGGGACAGCCACGCGCGTTAGAGGGCCCATCCCATGTGCGGTGCCTCTTCATTGACCATGGCGTCGCTCGCGCGGATAGAATGGGCCCGTGCGCGTCAGTCCCTGTGACCTCCCTCTTGACACTATACAACAGTTGCGTTAGTGTAGTGACATGCCCAGAACAGCACGAATTGTTATTCCCGGGGCGGCGCATCACATAACGCAGCGGGGCAACGACCGGCAATCGGTCTTCTTCGATGACGAGGATCATCGAAAATATCTCGAGTTGCTGCGGCTCTTCGGCGAAGAATTCTCCCTTCGGGTGATCGCCTACTGCCTCATGAAGAATCACGTGCACGTGGTGGCGGTACCCGGTTTCGAATCATCCCTTGCCGACACCATCGGTCGAACGCACCAGCAATATACCGCCTATTTTCAGGAAAAGTATTCACGCAGTGGGCACTTGTGGCAGAGCCGGTTTTTCTCGTGTCCGATGGACGAATCGCATGCGATGAATGCGCTGGCCTACGTAGAACTCAACCCAGTTCGCGCGGGAATTGAGGTCGAGCCCTGGTTGTATCCATGGTCCAGTGCGCAAGCCCATGCAGGTTTGCGGGGCGATCGACTTCTCGATCTAACGCGGTGGTTTGGCCAGTTTACAGTGGAGGGATGGGTCGAGACATTGGGCGGGAAGCGAGAGGACACGGACCTCGTGCGGGATATTCGCCGACACACCCAGCGTGGCAAGCCCTGGGGTTCCGATCCAAGCTTCCTCAAAAAAGCGAGGAAGTGCGGCGCGTAGGGACTGACGCGGACAAGTGCCCTACGGTAGCTGCAGCGAATTTGTCTCGAAAGCGACTTTACTCGGGCGAAGTTAATGTCAACGTCCGTGGCTGTCCCGTCGTGGCCGAGGCGCACGTGAACAGACACGACGCCCTTATCAAGGGTCAGTATCGCGGATCGCGTGGGCGTTGAATGCCCTCGATCACCTCCCTCACGACGGGACAGCCACGCGCATTGGCGGGCCCGCCGCTTTTTGTGGTGTTGCTGCTTCGTTCGAGGATGATGCCGTTCGTTTGAGCGGACCAGCGCGCGTCAGTCCCTTCTCGCCCCCAATCCGCCATCGATCCTTGCAAATTATCCACGCCGTGGATGATTTGCAAGGATGACGGGAGGTTTTGGGGCGAAAAGTAAGAAATTTGACGATCGATTTGGCTTCAGGTGACACACCCGAGTTCACCGAATGGTACAATGCTCAACGATACCTTTTCCCGAGTCCGAGTCCATGAAATTCTCCCTGCGACCCATCCTTAAGCCCAAACGCCTGCTGGCCGCCGCTGTAGCTGTCGTGCTTGCCGCCGTGCTCGGTGGATGGCTGGGCTGGTATCTCCTGCCGCCGCTGGATCCCGCACCGTACACGCGTACGGTGTCGTCCGGGCAGATTCTGGACCGCCATGGAGAGCGTCTCCTGGTTTCCTTGAGCGGTGACGAGACGTGGTCGCTGCCGCGGGCCTATGGCGAGTTGAGCCCCTTTCTGCTTCAGGCGACGCAGTCGGCGGAGGATCAGCGTTTCTGGCGGCACCGGGGTGTGGACCCGGTGGCGGTGTTGCGGGCGGTGGTGCAGAATGTGACGGAGGTGGGGGTGGCGTCCGGCGCGTCGACATTGACCATGCAGGTGGTGAAGCTGGGCGGGCACGACAGCCGATCGATATCCGGTAAGGTCGGTCAGGCTATCGGCGCGCTGCGGCTGGAGAAGTCGCTCGCCAAGGAAGAGATCCTCAGCGCCTACCTGAGTCGCGCGCCCTACGGGATGAATCTCGTTGGGGTCGAGGCCGCTTCCTGGCGCTATTTCGGGAAGTCGGCCCAGACGCTGAACCTGCCCGAGGCCGCGTTGCTCGCGGGCCTGCCCAAAGCGCCAAGTCGCTTGAACCCATTGGAGCACCCGGAGCGGGCGAAGCTGCGGCGGGACTACGTCCTCCGGCGCATGCATGATGATGGTTTTATTGACGTGGAAAAACGCGACTGGGCCCTCGCCACGCCCGTCAGCGCCGAGTGGCACGACTTCCCGCGCCTGGCGCCCCACCTGGCCGTGCCTTTGTCGGCGGAGCTTGACCGGGGCGAATCTATTCGACTCACGCTGGACGCCACCTTGCAGTCGCGGCTCGAAAGGGATCTGCCCCACCACCTGAAGCAGTTCAACGGCACCATCACCAATGGCGCCCTGCTGGTGGCGGATGTGCAGACGGGCAACATCCTGGCGCGGGTGGGCTCGGCAAACTTTGAGAACACGCCGGGCGGGGGGCACGTGGACGCGTGCCGTTCGCCGCGGTCGCCAGGCTCGACGCTGAAGCCCTTCCTCTATGGCTGGGCCATGGCGCAACAGCAGCTCTATCCGAGCGAGGTGCTGCTCGACGATGTGGCGGACTATGGCGGGTATAATCCGGGCAATTTCGACGGTTCTTTCAATGGCGTGGTGACGGCGACGGAGGCCCTGCGCTATTCATTGAACGTGCCGGCGGTGGCGCTGCTTGGGCGCGTGGGCGTGCCGGGCTTTCTCGGCTACCTTCAAGGGGCGGGCCTGGGCACGATCACCCGTGACGCCGACGACTACGGCCTTGGCCTGGCCATCGGCAATTGCGAGGTGCGCCTGGAAGAGCTCGCCCGGCTGTATCTGTCGCTGGCCAGTCTGGGTGAGCAAAATGTGTTGCGGTGGCGCGAAGGCGCAGCGGCGGCCAACGGCGGACCGGTCTTTTCTCCAGCGGTTTGCCGCATGCTCTACGACATGCTGGCCCAGCCCTTCCCGAGCGAGGTGGCGCCCGGGCTGACGCGCACCAGCGGCAACCTCAACCCCGTGTGCTGGAAGACGGGCACCTCCACGGGCTACCACGATGCCTGGACCTTCGCCTTTAACCGTCACTATCTCGTGGCGGTATGGCTCGGGAACAATTCGGGGCAGGAGTCGCGTCAGCTTATCGGCGCACGGGCCGCATTGCCCCTGGCCGAGAATGTCTTTCGCAGTCTGCCGCCAAAATCCACGCCCGCATGGCCCGGGGCTGACCCCTCCGATGTTTCCATTGACGTATGCACGCGGTCGGGTTTGCCAGCGGCGGAGCATTGTCCCGAGACGGCGAGCGTGGTGCTGCCCGCATCAATCTGGCTGCACCGGCGCTGCACGCTTCACCCTGCGTCGCAGGCCGGCATCACCGTGGCGGCCGCCCAACCCGCCGACGCGACCCGCTGGGATCTCTCGGCGTTGTCGGCGGCGAAGGCCAATCTTGCCGACCTCGAAGCGCGGAGTCTCGCCATTGCCGTCCCGGCGCAAAGTGCCGAGTATGTGCTCAGCGGCGTGGCCGGGGGGGACCAACTGCGACTTACATCTTCACTCGGCGAGACGGTGGCACTCCACTGGTATATGGACGATCAGTATCTGGGCCAATCGGGGCCGGACAGTCCGGTTTACTGGCAACTATCCCTGGGCGAGCATCGCGCGACCTGCGTGTCGCTGGATGGCGCGACGAGTACTGTGCGCTTTTCCGTGGTGCGTCCGTCGGGCGGCGTGCCTATTCGGTGACCTTGGGGAAGATGAGGCTTATGGGGCCAATGTTCTTGTGCGATCCACGCAACTCATAGGTCCCATAAGACCCATAAAACATCGCATACTGTCACCACCACATCGAGCGCTGCTATACTCCGACGGAAATCAGGACCTGCCCAAGTGACACAACCATGCGACAACACCGAAGCCTGCGGACCACTCGCGCAGCTTCGTTGCACCTCGGAGGATGTTTTGCGGGCTGTCGCGGTGATTACGCTGGTGTGCGCGTCATTCACTGCGGTGGCGTCCCTGGTGCTGGTGGCCTACACCCGTGCCCACCCCGAACTCGACTTCATCGATGCGCCCGGCGGACTCTGGCTCCGCGCAGGACTCTTTTCAGCGCTTACTTTCATTGCGGTCGTGCTCCTCGTGCGGTGGCGCGGGACTGGCGTGTCGCTCCAGGTTTCCGAGCCGCGCGAAGGACTTTCCCGAAGCGCCTTCGTGGGGTTAATGGCGCTCCTGCTCGCGATAGTACTCGTGCTGGGCCTTCGGCTCGGGGACTATCCCTTCGCTGCGCCGGACGAGGTGCACCACCTTATTGTGGCGCGGAACCTGGCCGAGTTCGGGGCCTATGCTTCCGGGCATCCGGAGTCGGGCTTCAAGTACTTCGACTCCTTCGACTCCGTGGGACCCGTGGTGCTGGGACCGATTGCGATGGCCTTTAAGACTTTCGGCACGAGCCTGGCCGTCGCCCGGGGCGTCATGGTGGCATTCTTCGCCGGGCTGTGTCTCGCGACCTGGGGCTTCACCCGGGGACTCTTCGGAACGAGAGCGGCCTTGGCATCCGTGGTGCTCCTGTTGGGGACCTATTCTTCGATCTATCTCGGGCGCACGCTCTACGGGGAAGTGCCGGCGTACTTCTTTCTGTTGCTGGGTTTGCTGGCGTGGCGAAGGGCGTTGCAAAGTGGGAGGGGGGCGACGGATCGAATGGAGGGTTTCGCAATTGGGTGTGCGGCGCAGAATTCGGAGTCGGGACTTGGCGTCTTGGTCCCCCCCCCTTGCGGGGGGGCAGGGGGGGTAAACTCCGAATCTGACTTTGGTGGTGCGAGTCTTCCTACGGTGTGTACCCACTCTACCCCCCCGCAAGCGGGGGGGACCTGTGAGCTTGGGGGAGCCGCTTCGAAATCGTCGTCCACCTGGGGCCTACTTGCCGGGGCGCTCGTCGGCTGCGCGATTCTGGCCAAGACCATCATCATTCTGGTCGCCTTCAGTTTCCTCGGGGCCTGGGTTTATGACCGGGTGACCCATCGACGGATTGGCTGGCGGCAGGTGGTGTTTCCCGTGATCGGCGGCGTGCTGGTGCTGGGCTGCTGGACCGTGTTTCAGAGGCTTCACGGCAACGGCGTTGCCGAAACCGGCGGTGTGCTCGCCATCTACCAGCACTACCTGCTCTTTGGCGTTTCAAGTTTCTTTGGGGCCATCGAGCACGCCGTCCTGCCCCATCCCATGGCCCATCTCGCGTGGCTTGGGTTGCTGATGGCCAGCGTACCGGTGCTCTTTCGTCACCGTCATGATCCGCCCGCAATCGCGCTCTACCTCTATGCGATCTTCCTGCTCTACTGGTGGTTCTTCTTTACGCCCGGCCATCTTCATCGCTATTTGTGGAATGCTTACGCCATTCTGGTCATCTTCGCGGCCCCGTGGCTGGTCCATGCGCTGGGGCGGATGGTGACTCCCGCGCGGCCCCGTGTGAAACGCGCGATCGCCCTGGGCGTGGTGGTCATGCTGGCGTGGCCGGGAATGGAGTGGACCCTCTTTCAGACGAGGGAAATTACTTCCAATCAGGAAATGGTGCCCGAGCATGCGCTGATCGACGCGGTGATGGCGCTGCCGCCAACTACCCGCATCGGAACCGACGTGGATCGCTTGCCGGGGCTTCTCAACTTCTTCGGCGACCGCGTGGTCGAGACGGGGCGGGATCCCCTGGCGTTGCTGGGCCAATTCGACACGGTAATCACGCGGGACACGCCATCGCTTCGTGCGACCCTGCCCCCAGACTGCGGGGTGCAACCCGCGGGTAATTTTGTGCTACTGTCTACTCCGAAAACGACGGAGTGAACATGGCAAGCGTCTCTATTTTCTATCCTTGTTACAACGACTGGGGCACCATGGGCAGCATGGTCATGCTGACTATCCGCACGGCGGAGCGTCTCGGTCTGGACTATGACATCACCCTTATCGATGACGGCAGTGGCGATCACACACTGGACCTGCTGGAAGAGATCGAGCGGCACTTTCCCCAAGTGCGCGTCAAGCGCCACGAAGCAAACCGGGGCTACGGCGGTGCGCTCCGCAGCGGCTTCGCCTCCGCCACGAAGGAGTGGATCTTCTACACCGACGGCGATGCCCAGTACGACGTGCGCGAGCTGGATCGGCTGGTGGAGAAGATTTCGGACGATATCGATGTGGTCCAGGGCTACAAAATCACCCGCCACGACCCGCTCCACCGCATCATCATCGGCCGGATCTATCACCACCTCGTCAAAACGGCTTTCGGACTCAAGATTCGTGATGTGGATTGTGATTTTCGGTTAATCCGGCGCAGCGTCTTCGACAAGGTGGAGCTCAAGAGCGACAGTGGCGTGATCTGCGCCGAAATGATGACCAAGATCCAGCGGGCGGGCTGCCGCGTGACGGAGGTGCCCGTCCATCACTACGACCGGCACCACGGCAAGTCACAGTTCTTCAATTTTTCCCGGATCTTCCGTGTCGCGCGCAATCTGACCGGACTCTGGGTGCGGATGGTGCTTCTGGGAAAGGACGGCTGAACGTGGTCCCCTTTGTGGAGCTTCAATCCCAGTTTCGCGCGATTGAAGCGGAGGTGCGCGAAGCCATCGACCGGGTGTTGAATCGCTCGTGGTATGTGCTGGGCGAAGAATGCGCCGGATTTGAGACGGAATTCGCCGCCTGGGTGGGGACGCGATACGCCGTCGGTGTCGGCTCTGGTACCGAGGCCATTCATCTGGCCCTGCGTGCGGTCGGTGTGGGTCATGGCGATGAAGTCATTACGGTGGCCAATACCTGCGTGCCCACCATCGCCGGCATCGGGGCAAGCGGCGCGACGCCTGTGCTGGTCGATGCCCACCCGGAAACGCTCACCCTTGATCCGGAGAAGCTGGCGGCCGTGCTCAGCAAGCGGACCCGCGCCATCGTTCCGGTGCACCTCTACGGGCACCCCTGCGATATGGATCCAATCATGGCCTTTGCCGGGGAACATGGATTGACCGTCGTCGAGGACTGTGCTCAGGCTCATGGCGCGCTGTACAAGGGACGTCCTTGCGGCACCCTGGGGCATCTGGCGGCCTTCAGCTTTTACCCTTCGAAGAATCTCGGGGCCTACGGCGACGCCGGGGCCGTCACAACGGACGACCCGACGCTGGATGCCGCCCTGCGCATGCTCCGGAACTATGGCGAGGAAACCCGCTATCACCACGTGGTGCCGGGCTTTAACAGTCGCCTCGACGAGATTCAGGCGGCTATCCTCCGGGCCAAGCTTCCCCATGTGGACACGTGGAATGAGCAGCGCCGCGTTCTGGCGGCACGCTACGCGACCGGACTCGCCGGACTTCCAATTCAATTGCCCCCGCAGGCCGGCTGGGCGGTGTCGAACCACCACCTCTATCCGGTGCGTTGTGAACGGCGCGATGAATTGCAAGCCTTTCTGAGGGAGCAGGGGGTGCAGACCCTGATGCACTATCCCATCCCGGTGCACCTGCAACCGGCCTATGGCTTTCTGGGGTATGGCCCGGGCGATTTTCCTGTGGCGGAGCAGCGTTGCTCTGCCGTGCTTTCCCTGCCACTCTACCCCGAAATGGAACTGACCGCCGTCGACGAGGTGGTTGTTGCCATCCGGCGCTTCTTTCCGTAGAAATGCAAGAATTGAAGTTGCGTTATTAGGGTTTTGGTGCTATCCTGTTATTCAGTGAGCTACTGATCGGGCACCCTGGTGCCGGGAGATTCTTACCATGCGCCGACGTACTGGCTTTACTCTGATCGAATTGCTGGTGGTGGTGGCGATTATCAGTATTCTGGCCGCCATGTTGTTACCCGGCCTGGCCCGAGCCCGCGAAGCCGCGCGTCGCGCGAGTTGCTCCAACAACATTCGCCAGATGGGGCTGGCCTTTAAAATGTACGCCAGCGAGAGCAATGGGGACTTTCCGCCGATACACAGCTATGTCGGCCCCAATTGCGATGTGAAAAACACGCGTACCATGATGTTCGATGGGAAGGCGATCTATCCCGAATATCTAGCCGACGCCCGCGTCCTTGTTTGCCCTTCGGGCTTCAACGCTATTCAAGAAGAGCGATCAGGCCGCTGGAACCGTCCCGACGGCCCCGGCGGCACCCGGGAGGGCGGTTCGGCCAACCCGTGCCTGTTCGACCAGCTTTCCTACTTTTACACGGGCTTCATTTTCAAAACCAAGTGGATCGAGGAGGAAGGCACCCGCGATGTGAGCGAGCCTTTCCTCAACGGCTTCTTGGCGGTTCTGGACGACCCAAGTCCGGAGCGATTGAAGAGCCCCTGGTCCTTCACCGACGATTTCGGCGAGACCCATCAGGTGTTTCGTATCCGGGAGGGGGTCGAGCGGTTCCAGATTACCGACATCAACAACCCGTCGGCCGCGGACATCTCGCAGACCAGTGTCGCCGTCGTCTATGATCGCATCGACCTCAACCCCCAGGGCTTCAATCACCTGCCGGGCGGGGCCAACGTCCTCTATATGGACGGCCATGTGGAATGGGTCAAGTATCCGGGCCCCTTCCCCGTGAATCGGGCGTGGGCCGATCTGGTGGACCGGATCGGAATCTGAGGGCGACTACTGGAGGCCGCCCGCCGCGAGAATAATCTGGGCCATGGGGACGTTGTTCTGCTCCGCGCAGAGCGTGTAGGGCGTTTTTCCCGCGCCATTGCGCGCATTTGCGTCGGCCCCTTGCGAAACCATCAGTCGAACGAGCTCCACATCACCCGACGGAATGGCCAGATGGAGCGGCGTGCTCCCATCCTTGTCGGCAATGTTGAGCTTGGCCCGTTTCATTACGAGGAAATTGGCCATCTGCAACTTCCCCTGCTTCAGTGCTAGGTGTATCGGGGCGTTCCCATCTTTGTCCAGATCATCCAGCGAAGGCCGCTCCGTGGTCTGGTAGGCGGGCCAGTCGCGGTTGATGGCGTCGAGGACCGGAATGTTGCCCTTGAAGGCCGCCATGTGGACCACGGTCCAGCCCCGATCCGTCTTGCGGTTGGCCGTGGCGCCGAAGCTGAGGAGTAGATTCACCATTTCCGGATGCTCGCGCCAGGCGGCCAGGTGAAGGGCGTCCCAGCCCTCCTCGGTCAAGATAGTGGCGTCGGCGTGGTTCTTCAGCAGGAGGGTGGCAAGGTCGAGGAAGTTATTTTTCGCGGCGGAATGAAGCGGCGTCATGCCGTCCATATCGGTCAGATTGACCTTGGCCCCTTCCTGGATGAGCTTCTGGGCCAGCGCCACATTGCCTTCGCGGGCGGCCTTGTGAAGTTCCAGAAAGCCGTAGTTGTCCCGCTCCCGGTTGACCCGGGCTTCGCAGCCCCAGAGGGAGGTCCCAAACGCCATCAGCAACAAAGCTGCTGCAAGTCCGTGTCTCATGCCCAAAGATCCTTGATTCCGCGCCCGTCAGACGCGACAATACGCCCCGCATCGGGGTCATGGTAGCACGGAACGAGGAGGAGCGCAAAACCGTGAATACGGAAGAGTACGCGTGCATGCGCGCCGTCGAAGACGCCCACTGGTGGTATCGCGGGCTCCACACGCTCGTGCTCCACGCGCTCGCGCGCCACGCGCCTTCCGCGTCTCGCATCGTGGATATCGGCTGCGGAACGGGCGGTATGGCGTCCCGTCTTTTCGGCAAGCGGCTGGTCGCGGCGCTTGATTTCAACCCCGACGCGTTGACGTTCTGCCGCGCGCGGGGCATTGTGCCTCTGGTTCGGGGGGATGGCACTTCTCTTCCCATCGCGACCGGGTGCGCGGATGTGGCGCTGGTGCTGGATGTGCTCTATCACAAGAACGTGGCCGACCCCGGGAGGGTGTTGAGCGAGCTTCGGCGGGTGCTGACGCCGGGCGGCGTGGTGGTGATCAATGTGCCGGCCTACCAGTGGCTCTACTCATCGCATGATGTGGCCGTGCAGACGGGGCGGCGCTTCACCCGGGGCCAGATCAATGGACTGCTGCGCGAAGCGGGCTTCGATGTGGTCGAGTCGACCTATTGGAACACGGCCCTCTTCCCCGCAATCTGCGCCGTGCGCCTGCTGCGGCGCTGGGTTCCGCCCGGCACGTCCGATGTGAAGGCGGGGAACCTGATCATCAATCGCCTGCTCGGTGCGCTGCTGGCCGTGGAGCGGGCCTGTATGCGGTGGCGCCCGCTGCCCTTCGGGGTGTCGGTTTTCGTGGTGGCGCGTGTTCGCTAGGACACGCGCTCAGCGACAACATAGTAAGCCCCCCGTTCCTTGCCGTCATCGCAGGTGAACTCGGTCCTTAGTCGCGTCTCGCCCTTCTCCAGCATCATCGTGAAGCGCGTCGCGTGATCGGCCTCGCCCACGGGTGCGGACAGTGCCTGATCGCCGATGGAAATTTCGGCCTGGCTAATCGCCAGCGCCGCACCGCCTTCCAGTGCGCCCCGGATCGGCGCACTTGCTTCCGTGGGCCAGCGGCGCAGGTCGAACTGGTAGGCCCCCGCCTCGGCAATTTCAATGGCCCAGAAGCCATTGCCCGCCGCGCCCTTCAATATCTGATTCTGGTTCCAGGCAGGATGCTCGCCATGCCAGTCGTGGCTGCTGAGCACAGCGGGTCCCTGACCCGGCGCGCCGATGAGGATGGGGCAGTACTGGTCAAAACTCGGGGAAACATCCGACCACCAGG
Source organism: Candidatus Hydrogenedentota bacterium (assembly GCA_016791475.1). Taxonomy (NCBI): domain Bacteria; kingdom Pseudomonadati; phylum Candidatus Hydrogenedentota; species Candidatus Hydrogenedentota bacterium. Next base: position 132,520 of record JAEUWI010000008.1, on the reverse strand, counting down.
CTTCGTAGTCGTTGCGGAGCCGCGCTAAGTGATCGGGGAACTCGGCGGCGCGATCAACCTGTTGTGCGGGATCGGTCTGGACGTCGTAAAGCTCCTTTCCGTTGACAAGCCGCCAGTTCTTCTCCAGCACCGCCGACTTGCGCCACTTCTCCGGATGCTCAATCCGTTGAGAATCCACGATGATCGATCGGCCCGGCTCCTGTGCCTGCGGGTCTTCCAGCCAGGGCCGGAGACTGATCCCGTCGAAGGACGCATCGTCCTTGGCGGGCACACCGCAAAGATCGAGGAGTGTGGGGAGAAGGTCAAAGTGGGCCGAGACCATGGGCACGTCGCGGCCTTTGGAGAGATTGCCTCCGGGCCATCGGATGAAGCAGGGTACGCGGTGGCCGCCCTCGTATTCGCTGCCTTTCTGATCGCGCATGTTCGCGCGATCACCCGCCGCCGTGCCGTTGTCCGTCATGAAGATGACGATCGTGGTATGCCTTCGGGCGTACATCGCCAGAGTGGTGCGAGTCCACTCCTGAATGGCGTCTTACCTCAGTAACCAAACGTAACTGCGTCGACCGCGAGGCGAGGTGGGGAATAACGCGAGGTGAACGACCAGTCCGCAGGATGACGAACTCGATTCGGCCATGCAGTCCGGCGAGCCTGCCACGATAAGGCGAAGCCCGGAACAGGCCGGCCACGCTGATGGCTTAAAAGAAAAACTGCTGACTCCACCCCGGAAGGGGCAAGGCGTCCAGGCAGGTGCCAGCAAGACGAATGTAAAAGCGATGGTCGGGGACTGTGGGGTGATTGGAGGTGGAATGGTTGGAAGACGGTGTACGTGAAGAAGGGAGAGCTGAGGGGGGCAAGAGCGGTGTTCATGCTCCGATGAGCCGAAGAGCCGCCCCTTCAGCAGTCAGAGCGCCCGTAGTAGTGATGAAGCGGGGTAATGCCCGTGGAGCGAAGGCGGCGCAGGAAGGTGGATAGTGGAAAGAACAGAAGGACCGGAATTGAGAGACGCGCCAGTGTCGGCAACGGCTACGCAAGCGTCAGACATCCGCGCCCGGTGGGCATGGGTGGAACCGGCTGTCTGGACCGACCGCATGCTATCGGCACTCGAAGAGGGTGTGAAAGGAGACGTATGGTTCAGCCTCATTGACAAGGTCTACCGTCCGAAGAACCTCGCCGCCGCAGCCAGAAAGGTCATCGCGAACAAGGGTGCGCCGGGTGTGGATAACGTAACGGTCCAACAGTACGAACGGTTTCAGGACCAATACCTGGAGCAGCTGTCGGAAGCACTACGGGAAAGCACCTACACGCCCAAGGCGATCAAGCGGCGGTATATTCCCAAACCGGGCAGTGCGGAAAAGCGGCCTCTGGGTATCCCCTGCGTGGGTGACCGGGTGGTCCAGACCGCATTGCGCAACGTCCTCGAGCCGATATTCGAGCGAGAGTTCCACGAGAACAGCTTTGGATTTCGACCGGGCCGTGGCTGCAAGGATGCGCTACGCGTAGTGGACCGAAGCCTCAAAGCGGGCAGTCTCTACGTTGTGGACGCGGACATCCGCAAGTGCTTTGACACGATCTCTCACGAAATACTGATGGGTCGGGTCGAAGAGCGCATAGCGGACAGCCGAGTTCTTGCGCTGATACGAACCTTCCTGAATCAGGAGGTCATGGAAGATGCGGGCGCTTGGACCCCGGAAGAAGGCACCCCGCAAGGGGCCGTCATCAGTCCCCTGCTGGCGAACATCTACCTGAACCCGCTGGACCATCTCATGGCCCGACACGGCCACCGGATGGTTCGATACGCCGACGACAGCGTCATTGTCTGCGACAGTCAGGACGAGGCGCAAGCCGCGCTGGAACTGCTACGGCAATGGTGCGAGGAGCAGGGGCTCTCCCTGCATCCGGAGAAAACCCGAATCGCCAACCTTAACGAGGTGGGAGAGGGGTTTGATTTTCTCGGCTATCGATTCCAGCAGACCCGCGCCAAGAAGATACGGCGATGGGCAGGGAGAAAGGCCAGTACCAAACTGCGCGACCGGGTGCGGCTGTTAACACGACGCACCAATGGCCATAGCATGGAGACCATAATCACCCTGTTGAACCCGATTCTCCGGGGTTGGTTTGGCTACTTCAAGCACAGCAACACTTCGAGCCTGCGAACCATGGATAGCTGGATACGAAGTCGACTGCGCAGCATACTCAGGGGACGACAGGGACGTAGAGGAAGAAGTCGAGGGTGGAGAGACCATTTGAACTGGCCAAACCGATTCTTTGCGAAACTTGGGCTGTATTCTCTTGCTCAGCTCCAAGCCGACGCCAGAAAGTCATTTAGATGAAACCACCGACCGGAGAGCCGTATGCGGGAGAACCGCACGTACGGTTCGGAGGGAGGGGAGGCTGGGTGACCGGCCTTCCCTACCCCTATTTTTTCTGTCAAATTCAATTCGTTTAGTCGCTTGAGCATGCGGCCCACATTGTCGTCGATGTTCTGGACCATGCCATGGAAATTGGCTTGGTCGTCCGACAGGCCCTTGTCCTTGAAGGGCTGGCTGTACTCGGGCGCGACGCGATAGGGCGAATGGGGGGCGTTGGTGGGTAGGTAGCAGAAAAAGGGCTTATCGCGGTGGGCCTCGATGAACCGGGCAGCATTTTCGAACCACACATCCGTGCAATAGCCCTTGAAGGGTTTGGGCGCCCCATTGTGAAGATAGGTGTCGTCGAAATAGTCATTGCCCCAGAAATCCGGGGCCTGTCCCACGCCGCCGCCGCCATGGACCAGGCACTCCTGAAAGCCGCGCTCCTGCGGGCGGTAGGGATAGTTGTCGCCCAGATGCCACTTGCCGAAAATCCCGGTCTTGTACCCCGCGTCCGAAAAATAGTCCGCCATCGTCACCTCGCCGCGCCGAAGGATTGATCGCCCCATGATGGTGTGCCATACCCCCACGCGATTGTTGTAACGGCCGGTCAGCAGGGCGGCGCGCGTCGGGGCGCAGGTGGGGCTGACATGAAAGTTGCTCAGGCGCGTGCTTTCGGCGTGGAGCGCGTCCAGATGCGGCGTTTCGATGTGGGGGCTGCCAAGACACGAGAGATCGCCATAGCCCTGGTCGTCGGTCATGATGAGGAGGATATTGGGCGGCTTAAGCGGCGTGTCCAACGCACGCGCGCCGCGTGGCAGTGAGAGCGTACCCAGACCGACACCCGCGGCGCTGAGGAAGGCCCGTCGGGAAATGGGGTGGGGATTGCGTGACGCGGAACGGCTGTGCATGGCGTATTTCTTCACAAGAGTGGAAACGATTCTAGGACGAACTACTACCGATCGCACCGGTCAAATCAAGCTTAAGACTCGTCTCCGCGTTACAGGCTTTCCCGCCTCCTGTAGACAACAATTGAACGCGATGCATCGGGCCAGGAGATTTCCCCACTAGAGATTTTAATTTCAAACTCATACGTGGTCTGAGCCAATTGCAGAGATTCGAATTCTGTCCTAAGGTCTTCAATTTCTTCGAAATCTTGGTCAGACTCTTGTTCCAGAACAAAACTGACCACAACCATATCCTCGACTGATGTGATCCATACCATTCTAAAGTTTGAAGAGATAACACCCAGCAAAGACTGCATCAGTGTTAACGCTTGACACTGTAGGTATGCGTAAGTTCTATCCTTCATGTCTTAACTCGCCGAACTGGTGCCCATCCATTGAGGAAGGGAAATACGGGAATCAATTTCCTCGAATGAGGTTTGGCGAGCATAAGATTTGGTGGGCTACGACGCAACTGGATGCGCTCGCCGATACGCTGCCAGAATGGCGCGTGCTTTTTCTGCGTCGTCCAGTGACATGATTATGGTACAGGATTCGTACTCGGGGTCGCTCGGAGGCACTTCCTTGACTAGGCTGGTCATCATGTTCTCATCGCCTGCCCCATATACCGCCTGTATGTTTCCGTTTGGGAGTAGCTTGTTCATGTTCGCAGGGTAACCTTCATGATGAACTCATAGTAATCGTGACTGAAGTTGGCTCTCAGTGCGTCTGGACTTAGTATACCAAGGCCCACGGTTTCTGCAAAGAATTCTTTGCAGCCCGTGGCGCTCAAGCGTCTATTGGGATAGTATGCGCTGTTCTTGCCGAAAATGCCGTTCAATTGGGCCTTGTACTCGCGTTGGAGTATTTCCGATAAGTCGTAACTTAGCAAGTGTCCCAAAGCATGTCCTACTTCGTGCGTTGCCGTGCCACTGTAGCCGTGGCGACCCGTCCCCAGAATTACTTCTCTCCGACCTGCGATGTACGCGCCCCGCGCGTCATCCCAAGTCACCCCACGCGGTGCGGTGGGAATCTGTATGCCTTGGTATTCCTCAAAGCCCGGAAAACCCGCCACCCCACCTTTTCCGATCTGGATGCGGGCAAGTCCGTGGGACCGTAGTTTAGAAAGAACGCCCGCGGGCACGGCCAGCAGTCCCGCCACGTGCTCGTGAATAATAGCGGCCTCCTGCGTGTTTATCCTCGCGTCGATGACGCGCAGGCCATCGCCAAGCGCTTCCGAAAGCCGACTGTAGTCTGAAATCGATATCGAATCTAAGAGCCGCATGCCGCCCCCAAAATAGTCCGAACTGAGAAGTTGTTTCTACCGGAGCGCGATTATATGCTTTCCACGAAGGCTCGGCAACGAGGATTTCGCGTAAAGGCCCCCAGTATCCCCGGTTGGAGCATCCAATATGTCGTGTCTTATTCCCTTCGTGGTCCCTGTTTTGCTTTTCCTCTTCGCCGGCTGTGCCACCCTGTCCAATCCCGCGCCGGAAGCGCGCACCTGGCAGGTTCACCCCGTCATTCCCGGCGGGCGCATCGATGCCATCGCCGATCTGGGCGAGGGCGTTGTCATTGCCGGGTCCAGGAATCCAAAGCCGGGTCATATTTTCCGGAGCACCGACTGCGGCGAGTCCTGGACGGATCTGGGGAACCTGCTTGGGGAGGAACTGCACACGGGGAGCGTGACGTGCCTCGCCTCCGCAGGTCACGGTGTGGCCTATCTGCTCACGGGCGATGCCCATGCATGGAAGTCGGAGGACTGGGGGGTGAACTGGCGACCGCTGGGTCAGGTTTCGAACATGCCGCGCCATGCCCAGTTTCACCACAGCTACAGCATGACCGTGTTGCCCAGCGGCACGGTGCTCGTGAGCAACACGAATCCAACTGGCGGGCATGTTTTCCGCTCCGAAGATGGCGGGGCGACCTGGCAGGATCTCGGTGCTGTTTCACCCATGGCGCTCTATCGCTTTGAAAAGGTAAAGGACGGCGTGCTTGTGAACGGTTGGGCGGGCCGGGTCTATCGGAGCACCGATGATGGCCGTACGTGGCGCGATTGCGGGCAGCTCAGCGAGAAGGCCCTCTACGCAACGGAGTACCTGGGCCAGGGCATTGCCTTGCAAGGCGGGGAGGACGGGCGGCTCTTCCGAAGCACGGACGATGGCGATACCTGGGCGGAGGTGGCGCGCTTTCCCGATTCCGCGGATGATTTCGTGCAGGTCGGCGATGGGGTTATCATCTACACCACCTACACCGGCGAGAAGAACCTCTATCTTTCGAAGGACTATGGGCGGACTTGGGAAAACATCGGGCCGGTGCCATCGGGTGCCGAGGGGGATACGTGGGACCATGCGGTGCCCGTGCGCTGTGGGAATAAAGTGGTTTCCGCAGGGGGAACGTCGACCGGACGCATCGTGACGTGGCGGTGAGGCTGCGCGCAATCGAAAAAGGGATCAGCGCGCAGGATTTCCCGGGGTCGGCGCCTTCGCAATCGAGTACCACACCTCGCCCAACTTGACGATGACCGGCTCGTCCCGGTCGCACAGTGTGTTCAGGGCGGTGTACCGGTCCAGCAGGCCGTTCCATTCCGGCGACGGAATGGAGACCTTCGTGAGCGTTTCCCCGGCATAGCCCGCCTGTCGCCAGGTTCCGCCGGACAGGGTGAACTCAAGGTCGTTCCAGCGCAGCAATGTCACCGGTGCGGGAGAGGCGGGCGGAGCAGCCGCGGGCATTGCCGAATCGGCGACTACCGCCGGGGCGGACTCGGTCGCCTCGCTGCGCATGGCCGACTGACTGACGACACGCTCTTCTTTGTCGCGATTGGCGACGCCCAGCGCCGGCTGGTCCGATTCCGCGGGCGCGGACTTCAATGCGACCGCGTCACTGGCCGTGCGTCGCGCCATTTCCGGTACCGGGGTCTCCACCGGCGTCGCAGTGGCGGCTTCGGGCGCTGCCGCCGGGGCAGCTTTGGGCATGGCCACACCGCCAAAGCCACCGCCTCCACCACCGAATCCACCGCCACCCGTTTCAGGTACTGCGGCCACTTTGGCCTTGTCTTCACCCTTCAAGCCAGCTTCTGATTCGACCGCAGCCGTGGACGTGATCTCATTAAGCGCGGGGCCGGTGCCGGAGGCACCCAGGCTCTCCTGCGCGGGGACAGGCGCAGCTTCGACCGACGCGGCGGCACTTTCCTGCATCATGACGTCCGGGGCAACTGCCTCGGCGGGCGCCTGGAACCTCATCGCCCGGGGCGCGTCCGCGGGCGGCGGCGATTCCGGCGCGGGGGAGTTCAGGGCGAGCTCCGAAATGGCGGATTGCTTCAGGGTGAACTGAGACTGCCAGAACGCGAGGCCCGCAATCAGCGTGAAGCCTGCGGCGGCGGCCAGCGTCCAACGCTGCCAGTTGTGGTTGCGCTTGCGCCCGATGGGCGCAATGGCCGCATGAAACCGCGCCTCGAAATCCTCGGGGGCCTTCACCGGGTGATGATAGCGGTAGGCGTCGGATACGACCTTGTAGCCGTGAAGCTCCCGGAGGCACTCCGAACAGTCGGAAAGATGCTCCTCCACCAGTTCCCGGTCTTCCGGGTTCAGCTCATTGTCGAGCAGGGCGGAGAATTCATTCCGTATTTGGTCGCATTCCAGGGGCATGGTCGGTGCTTATTTTTGGGGCAATCCCGTTTTGATTTCCGTTACAACAATCCGCGGCGGGAAAGGCATTCTTTGAGCAGCTTTCGGGCCTGATTCAGCCGCGATTTCACGGTGCCCTCGGGGCAATCGGAGGACGCGGCGATATCGGTATAACTCAAATTGTCAAAAGTCCGGAGTATAAAGGCCATACGGTACGTCTCCGGCAATCCATCCAGGCAGAGGCGCAGGCCCTCGTCCAGCTCGCGCTTCTGGGCCAGGTGGCTTGGCGACACGTTGCTTGCGGTCGCCTGCTGGGCCACGCCGGGCGACTCCTCCGCCAGCGCCTCATACGACACGCCCATGTTTCGTCCCTTCCGGCTCCGGTCGCGCAGCCGGTTTCGGCACACATTCGCGGCGATACTGTAGAGCCAGGTATAGACCTGAGCATGGCCCTGATACGTGTCCAGATTCCGGTAAGCTCGGACAAACACCTCCAGCGACGCGTCCAGACTGTCCTCGCGATGGCCGAGATAGCGGTAGACCACGTTATACACCCGATCCTTGTAGCGGCGCAGCAACTCATCAAAAGCCTTTTCTTCGCCTCTCAGGCAGGCTTCCACAAGTTCCGCGTCGGACGATTTGCGGGTTTCTTCGAGTAGTTCCACGAGCGCTTTCGCTCCACCAGCTACAGACTTAGACACCAAATCAGGGAGTGGGTTCGGACTTCCCTATTGTAACCCGAAATCGTCGATAGTTGATAGTTGACAACCGTCCTGACTTACCAGAGCGAGAGCGGCCCCCACCTCCGCGAAGGACGGAACCGTCGCCAATTCTGAGGCCACCCTGCCCGCGCCCCTGCCCGACCTGGCCCGCGAAACGCTGAAAGACCCCTGTACCTTCGATTTCCTCACGTTGACCGAGCGCTACGACGAACGGGAACTGGAAAATGCCCTGCTGGACCACCTGACGCGATTCCTCCTGGAATTGGGCACGGGCTTCGCCTCCACCGCCACGTGGTGGTGGAGCCGAAACCCGTCAAGTTCATCCCGGAGTTCGCGGGAAAGCTAGACTTCTACGTCGCCTCGAAACGTCGCATCCCGCTCCCACGTGTTGTACGCATAGCTCAGCCCAAGAAAGGGGACCAGAAAAATAATCGTCTGAAAAACTATTTCGGCCCACGCTTCGTTCGTTGCGGGATACCCATACCAGCATATCCCGCCGAGAGTTATGGCCACGACGAAGGCCCGCAACTGGGTCCGCTCAAATCGGTGCCCCTCGGGTGACGTGACGAACGTGATGCCCTCGATAGAAGGATGTGCCGCATTCATAGTTGCCTCCAAATTGGTCACAACCGCCGTCGGAACACCGCAGATTGACCACTCGAATGCTATCATAAGTATAAGGCAGGGACAAGACGCAGACAGGTCATCGCTGCTTACTCCCGCGCGATCCCCATTGCCTTCATCCTTGAGGCGAGCGTTGTAGGTTTTCATCCCCAGCAGCTTCGCGGCGCCGCCAGGAGATTTCACGAATCAACTCAGGATTAAGGAGAGTAAATTTGGATTTTCTTTATTTTACTTAATTACAATAAAGTAAAATAAAGCAAATCCTATTTTACTTTGGGGAAGCACATGGACATCAAGAACTTTAAGGCGGGCGCCTACCGGAAGGGCTACGCTTATCGCTACTTCGTGCCTGAGAAAATCAACCATGGCTTTGTCTGGACCGATGACGCCATCAACGAACTGCTTGAGCGGGCCTCGCTGAAGTTGGGCGAATTGAACTCCTTCTCCCGTCTCGTGCCGGACACCGACAGGTTCATTCGCATGCACACAATCAAGGAAGCAGTCGAGTCCAGCAGCATCGAGGGCACCCAGACCACGATGGAAGAGGCACTCATCAACGAAGAGGACATCAACCCGGAACGGCGCGATGATTGGCGCGAGGTCAACAACTATGTGGCCGCCATGAACTCCGCCCTGGATGAGCTGAAAACACTTCCCCTGTCGAACCGACTCATCCGCAACGCGCACCAGGTCATCCTCGCCAGCGCGCGGGGCGAGCACAAGAGTCCGGGGGAATTCCGCACCTCACAAAACTGGATCGGCGGCACCAGTCCGTCCGATGCCGCCTTCATACCTCCGCTACACACCGAGGTTCCCGATCTTATGACGGACTTGGAGCGCTTTCTTCACAATACGGATATCAAGGTGCCGCACCTCGTGCGGATTGCCATCGTCCACTACCAGTTTGAAACGATCCACCCCTTCCTGGATGGTAATGGGCGCATCGGGCGACTGCTCATCACCCTCTATCTCGTTTCCAGCGGGGTACTCGACAAGCCGATGCTCTATCTTTCCGATTTCTTCGAGCACAACAAATCGCTCTACTACGACAACCTCACCGGGGTCCGCACCAAAGATGATCTTGCGCAGTGGATCAGGTTCTTCCTGACCGGCGTTGCCGAGACCGCCGATGCGGCCGTCGTGACCCTGCAACGGATCATTAAGCTGAAAGAGTCCACCGAAAAAGGCCGCATCATGACCTTAGGAAGACGCGCCACAGTCGGGATGGAACTCCTGTCTCAACTGTTCAAGCGACCCGTGGTCGCCGTGAAGGATGTACAAAGCATGACCGGCCTGTCGGCCAAAGCCGCCAACGACCTCGTCCAGGCTTTTGTTGAAAAAGGTATCCTCGCCGAAATCACTGGCCAGCAGCGGAATAGACTTTTCGTATTTCACGAATACATCAAGTTGTTTTGAAGGCCTGCCGGCCGAAACTGGCAACCGAGTGCTGAAGCAGGCGGAGCCTATCGCGGCGGAAATGGCCGGGACCTGACCCCTACCCCCGCGCGATCCCCATCACCTTCATCCTTGAGGCGAGCGTGGTTGGTTTCATCCCCAGCAGTTTCGCCGCGCCACCATCGCCGCCGACTTTCCAGTCGGTGGCTTCGAGTGCGCGGAGGATGTTGTCGCACTCGAAGGTTTTCATCTCGGCTTCGGTGTAGATTCGTTCGGTGTCGGCGGGCGCGGTGGTTGCGGGAATAGTGGGCGTGGCGTGGAGTTCGAACTCGAGATCGCGGCCCTGGGTGGTGATGACCGCGCGCTCGACGACGTTTTGAAGTTCGCGGATGTTGCCGGGCCAGTCGTAGGCTTGCAGTTCCTGGACGTGACGTTGCTTGAGCGTCGCGGGCGGGAGGCCGAAGCGCTTGCTGGCCGACGCGAGAAAGTGGAGCGCGAGCTCGGGGATGTCGTCGCGCCGTTCGCGCAGGGGCGGCACCTGGATGGGGAAGACGCTGAGGCGGTAGTAGAGGTCGGGACGAAAGCGCGTGGCCGTACTGTCGTTGACCAGGCTGCGGTTGGTCGCGGCGATGACGCGCACGTCCGCGCTTTGGGTGCGGTCGTCGCCCACGGGCTCAAACTGACCCTCCTGCAGGACACGGAGCAGCTTGCTCTGGAGTTCGATGGGGATCTCGCCCACTTCGTCGAGGAAGAGGGTGCCGCCATCGGCCAGGGCGAAGCGTCCGGCGCGATCCCGCGCGGCCCCGGTGAAGGCCCCGCGCACGTGGCCGAAGAATTCGCTCTCGAAGAGTTCGCGCGGTACGGCGGCGCAGTTCACGCGCACGAGGGGACGGCCCGCGCGCGAACTCTTTTCATGAATCGCACGGGCGATGAGTTCCTTGCCGGTGCCCGATTCGCCCTGGATGAGCACGGTGGCATCGGTGCGGGCGACGAGCTCGATTTGCTCCATCAACCGGCGTAGTGCGGCGCTCGAGCCCACGATGTCGCCGTAGTCTCCTCCGCGCGCCTCTTCGCGAAGGTATTCATTCTCCTGCTCCAGCTTCGCGCGGAGGCGATCAATCTCTTCAAAAGCGCGGGCGTTGGCAATGGCGGCCGCGGCCTGATCGGCGAAGGTGCGCAATATGGCGAGACAGTGATCCCCCATTTCCTCGCGTGAGAATACCGCGAGCACCCCGAGCACTTCCCCGCGAAAGAGCAGGGGTTGCCCCGCGAAACAGCGAATTTCCTCTTCCTGAATCCAGTCCTGATTGAAGGCCCATTCGCGGTTCGTCGCGAGATCATTCAGCATCAGGGCCTCGCCCTGGGCCGCGATCCAGCCCACTTTGCGAATGCCGATGGGAAACCGCTGGTAGTCGCCTTCGATCCGGTCCCATCGCTGTTCGGTTTCGATTCGGCTCGCCCCATCGCTCGCCGCGAGGTGCAGACAGCGCACCTGATCGGGACATTCCGGACGCATGCGGCAGGTGGCGCAGATGTCGCCCGATCGTATCAGCCAGATGCGCGCGAGGGCCGCCTCGGCTTCCTGCACCAATCCACGAACGAGGGCATCGAGCACGCGATCGACAGAATACTCGCCGGACACAGAGAGCACGATATTTTGGAGCGCCTGAAGTTTCATATCGGAATAATAAACGAAATTTCGTAATTATGCAAACGAAATTTCGCTTGCTACGAAATTTCGGAGGTGTCCTTCAATAGGGATTATTTCATAACTTGTTTAATTAGAACATCTTAAAAACACAGTTACTTTTGGCACGAGTCTGGCCTTATGGATGAACAGGTACCGCAACGGCGGGCCGGAAGGCTGACTGGATTGAACCAAAGGAGAACCTGAACGATGTATAGAACCCTGTTGAAGCGCGTGGTGGCGACCACTTTGATATTTTCGGGAGCGGTTTGGGCGGAGGCACAGACCGCGGCTATCCGTTACCGCACTCAGGATGTGGAAGGCCTGAAGATCTTCTACCGCGAAGCGGGTGACCCGGCGAAGCCCACGGTGCTGCTGCTCCATGGTTTCCCCACGTCGTCCCACATGTTCCGTAACCTGATTCCGGCCTTGTCGGATCGCTACCACGTGGTGGCGCCGGACTATCCCGGCTTTGGCAACAGCTCGGCTCCATCGACGACCGAATTTGAGTACACCTTCGACAACGTGGCGCGGGTCATGGGCCGGTTCGTCGACTCAATCGGGCTGAAGTCCTACAGCCTCTACCTGATGGACTATGGCGCACCGGTGGGTTACCGGCTGGCGACGGCCCATCCCGAACGTGTTCAGACGCTCATCATCCAGAACGGCAATGCCTATGAAGAGGGCCTGCAGGATTTCTGGATCCCCATCAAGGCCTATTGGAAGGAACAGAGCCCTGCGAATGCGGATGCACTGCGCGGCTTCCTGAAGCTGGAGGCGACCCAGTGGCAGTACACCCACGGCACCCGGAATCCGGACGCAATCAGCCCGGACAACTGGAACGTGGATCAGCCCCTGCTGGACCGTCCGGGAAACCAGGAAATCCAATTGGCGATGTTCCTCTCGTACGGCAGCAACCCGCCGCTCTACCCCGCGTGGCAGGCCTACCTGCGCGAGCACCAGCCCCCCACGCTGATTGTCTGGGGCAAGAACGACACCATCTTCCCCGAGTCGGGCGCTCACCCGTACAAGCGAGATTTGAAGAACGTGGAATTTCACTTGCTCGACACGGGGCACTTCGCCCTGGAAGAGGAGGGAGAAACGATAGCCGGACTGATGCGGGACTTTCTCGCTCGTAAGGTGCACTAAAACCGAGTACGACGGCACGACGCATGGGCGGCGGCCGAACAAACCGAAACGAAAAAATGGAGGATTGAACCATGGCACGATTGAACCTGATTGAACGCGAAGCGGCCACCGGCCCGGCGAAGGAACTGCTCGAAGGCGTACAGAAGGCGCTGGGCGTAACACCCAACCTGATGAAGGTGCTGGCCAATGCGCCCGGCGTACTGAAGAGTTATCTCGATACGAACGGCGCGCTCGCCGCCGGTCTGCTGGGCCCGCAGACCCGAGAGCGGATCGCTCTCCGCGTCGCTGAATTGAATCGATGCGAGTACTGTCTCGCGGCCCACTCCTACCTGGGCACCCATGCGGGACTCTCGGAGGAGGAAGTACTTGCGAATCGCGAAGGCACCTCGTCCGAGCCCAAGGCCAACGCCGTGCTGGCCCTGGTGACCGCTGTGGTGAAGAAGCAGGGCCGTGTTTCGCGAAGCGAAATGGACGCCGCCCGGAGCGCGGGCCTGAGTGATGGCGAGATCGTGGAGGTGGTCGCCAACACGGCACTCAACATTTTGACGAACTACATGAACAATGTGGCCGGAACGGAAGTGGACTTCCCCCGAGTCGAGCTCTTCGCCGCCGCGACAAATTGAGCACGGAAACTGGCGGTCGGACACCGACCACCGAGAAAAGGAGTAATGTTTATGGCAACCTTGAAACATCTCGACAACAGCAACTTCGACCTGACGATCAAGAACTCGGGTACGCCAGTACTGGTGGACTTCTACGCGGATTGGTGCGGCCCGTGTAAGGCCCTGGCCCCGACGCTGGAGGCCGTGGCCGAGGAGCAGGCCGGCAACCTCGCGGTGGTCAAAGTCGATATCGACGACAACTCCGAACTGGCTACGCGCTTCGACATCCAGAGCATCCCCACGCTGATCGTGTTCGACGGCGGGGAAGCAAAGAAGACGCTGAAGGGCCTGTTGCCCAAACGCGCCCTGCTGGACGAACTGGCTCCCTTCCTGGCGAAGGCGGAGGCGGTGGCAAGCTAGTCGATTAGCCGCGAAAGAACGCATAGAGCGCAAAGAGGGAGACTTCTGTGCGCTCTTTACGTTCAATTCGCGGCAGGTCGAGCTTGATGATGTTGATTTCACCTCAGAATTCGTGCTGAATATGGCATAATGAACAGCAAGCACACACGGCACTTGTCTCCATATTCAGCTCCAACCCGGGCAACAATATTCGTTGGGACGATGTAGAATCGGTGCTCCGAGCGCTGGGTGCAGAAATCTCAGAAGGGCGAGGCTCACGCTTTGGGGTTAAACTCAATGACGAGAGAATCGTCTTTCACCGCCCCCATCCGGCACCGACGATCAACAAAGGTGTCGTGCAAGCGATACGCGTTTTCCTGGAACGAGCAGGGATCAGGCCATGACGGATACCATGGAATATAAAGGCTACATTGCCCGTATAGAGTACGACGGCGACAATAAGCTTTTCTACGGGATCGTGCAAGACACGCGCGACACAATTCATTTCGAGGGCACAAGCGCCCACGAACTGGAAGATGCTTTTCGTGAATCGGTGGAGGCTTACTTTGAGTTCTGCGAACAGTGTGGCGATGAGCCCAACGTCCCCGCACCCAACAAGCTTTGGATAGAGCTCGATCCGAAGCTCCAGCAACGTGTGGCGTTGTCAGCGCAGAAAACAGGAAAATCAGTTGACGCTATTCTGAGCACTATCGTGGAGGCTTGGTACAGTGAACAGGATCGCGCGGAGAGCTAAGCCCCTACATCCGCATGATTTCCTTCGTCACCGCCTCGGGATCGAAGTTTCGGAGGCGCAGCGAATTTCCGATGACGTTCAGCGAGCTTAGGGCCATGCAGGCCTCGGCGATCATGGGGTGGAGCAGCCCTATCATCGCCAACGGTACAAACAGAAGGTTGTAACCGAAAGCCCAGAAGAGGTTCTGCACGATCTTGTTGTAGGTCGCCTTGCCAAGCTGAATCACCGTCACCAGCGCTATGAGATCGCCCTGAATGAGCGTCACGTCGCCCGCCTCAATGGCGATGTCCGTCCCCGTGCCCAGGGCGATGCCCACGTCGGCGGCGGCCAGCGCGGCGGCGTCATTGATGCCATCGCCCACCATACCCACCGCGCCGATGGTCTCCCGCTTCAGGTTTCCAATCGCCTTCGCTTTGTCCTGGGGCAACACGTTGGCCACAACCCGATCAATGCCCACCTGCGCCGCGACCACCTCGGCGGTCGCCTGGTTATCGCCGGTGATCATAATGCACTTGATGCCCATGCGCTTGAGAATCTTGATGGCGCGCACGGATTCCGGCTTGAGGGTGTCGGCGATGCCGATGACGCCAATGGCCTTGCCGCCCCGGGCAACCGCCGCCACGGTCTTGGCCTCGTGTTGCATGCGATAGAGCGTATGCTCAATCGGCTTGATATCCACGCCCTCTTCGCGCAGGAAGTCCGGCTTGCCCACGAGCACCACGGCACCATCCACCATGGCCCGCGCGCCTTTGCCGGGCACCGCATCGAAATCGCCCGCCGGCACCAGATCGCAGCGTTCCTGCTTGGCCTTTTCCAGGATGGCGTGAGACAGGGGATGCTCCGAAAAGAGCGACACCGCCGCAGCCCAGGTGAGGAGGGCTTTGCGATCGGTTCCATCCACAGCTTCGATCTCCGTGACCTTTGGACGACCGTGCGTAATCGTGCCAGTCTTGTCGAGTGCGAGGATGGTGATCTCTTTCAGGCGCTGGATGGCCGCGCCCTCGCGGATGAGGAGTCCGCGCTGCGCGGCGATGCCCGTGCCGACCATGATGGCGGTGGGCGTGGCCAGGCCCATGGCGCAAGGGCACGAGATCATCAGGACCGCTACAGCGGAGAATATGGCCATGCTCAAGTTCGACGCGCCTTCGGCGGGGGACCAGGGCAGCCACGGCGCGGCCCAGCCACTGAGGCTCTGCATCATCTCCGGCACCATGAGCCAGAATACTGCCGTAATGAGGGCGACACCCAGCACGAGCGGCACAAAGATGGTTGTCATCTGATCGGCGAAGCCCTGGATGGCCGGTTTGGACGCCTGGGCCTCTTGCACCAGCTTCGCCACCTGCGCGAGAAAGGTGTCGCCGCCTATACGCGTCGCGCGAACTTCCAGCGCGCCGGTGGTGTTGACCGTCGCGCCGATGACCGTGTCGCCGGGGGCCTTGTCCGAGGGGATCGGCTCGCCCGTGGCCATGGATTCGTCCACGGCGCTTCGCCCTTCGGTGACGATGCCATCTGTGGGAATCTTCTCGCCGGGCTTGATAATGAGAATGTCGCCGACCCGAACTTCTTCGATGGGGAGTTCTACGACTTCTCCTGCCCGGCGCACTCGGGCCGTTCTCGCGCCGAGTTCGAGGAGCTTGCGAATCGCTTCGGAGGCCTTGCCCCGCGCGCGCGCTTCGAGATAGCGCCCGGTCAGGTGAAAGGCCATGATCATGGCTGAAACCGCCGCAAAACTTTCCACCTTCATCCCAAGCAATTGCATCACGCCCGTGCTCCAGGCAGCCACCGTGCCGATAGCGATGAGGGCATCCATGTTGGGGGCTTTAGCCCGGAGCGTGCGGAAGCCTTTCTTCATGGTCTCCGCACCCGCGATGGCGAGGACGGGCGCGGCGAGTAGCAGCTCCAGCCAGGCGCCATTGTGGAGGTGCCAGAGCCCGGTCATATGGAGGAGCATCAGCATCGCCACCGGGCCCGTCAGCGCCCACGCGATCAGGAAGCGCTTCCAGGCCGCGTGCATATTGTCGAGGGCCACATCGATGACGAAATCGTCGTTGCCGGGGTCCTTGCGCTTGGCTTCATAGCCAATGGCGCCGACGGCCTGCTCGATAGCCTCGGGCGTGAGTTGTGCGGGGTCGTAGCTGACCACGGCTTCTTCGGTCATCAGGTTGACCGTGGCGGAATTGACGCCGTCGAGCGTCGCTAGCCCGGTTTCCACGCGGCGCACGCAGCCGGCGCAGGTCATGCCGGTGACGCGGAAGGTGTCCTGGGCGAGTTTGGGATCTGTGACTGGTTGAGGCATGCTCAATTCTCGATAGGACGGATAAGACCGATAGGACCGATATATCGGACGTATCCGTCCTATCCGTCTTATCTCTCAGGGGCATCGCTACTCGTGGCTGAAACTAGGTCATCCAGCGACTATTTCCCCAACAAATATAGGTAGTGAATATACGTTTCGATTCCGCGAAAGAAATTGGGCAGGTATTGCTTTTCATTCGGGCCGTGGATGCCATCGTCTGGCAAGGCGAAGCCGAGCATGACGGAATCGACACCGAGCTTCTTCTGAAGCAGGCCGACGATGGGCACGCTGCCGCCTTCGCGCTTGAACACGGGCGGACGGCCAAACACGGTCTTCAGGGCGTCGCCCGCCGCCGCCATATAGAGCGACTTGCGATCCATGGTGGAGCCGGGGCCTGCGGAGTGCTTGTGAAGCGACCAGGATACGTCGGCGGGGAGGTGTTCCGCCAGGAAGGCGCGCAATTGGCCTTCGACCGCTTCGGGATCCTGATCGGCCACCAGGCGCGTGCTGATCTTCGCGTTGGCCCGCGCGGGCAGGACGGTTTTCGCGCCCTCGCCGGTGAAGCCGCCCCAGACGCCATTGACTTCGAGCGTGGGCCGTGCGCCTATGCGTTCAACGGTCGTGTAACCTTCTTCGCCGAAGCAAAGCTGCGTGCCCGCCATCTCCGTCCATGCGGCGTCGGAGTAGGGCACCTGCTTGAGCAGTTCCCGCTCTTCGTCGTCCAGCGGGCGAACTTTTTCGTAGAATCCGGGCAGCGTGACGTGACCCTTGTCGTCGTGCATCGCCGAGATCACATCGGCCAGCACATGGAGGGGATTACGGACCGAGCCGCCGAACATCCCGCTGTGGAGATCTTTTTTCGCCGTGCGAATTTCCAGCTCGAAATAGGCCAGTCCACGCAGGGAGTACATGATCGCGGGCGTGTCCTTGTCGTGGATGCCTGCGTCGCAGTTCAGCACCGCGTCGCAGCGCAAGAGGTCTTTGTGCTCGTCGATGAAGGCGGGCAGGCTGGGTGAGCCAATCTCTTCCTCGCCCTCCAGCAGGTACTTGATGTTAACGGGATAGTCGCCATTCGCAATGATGCTTTCCATGGCCTTGAGCTGGGCGAAGATCTGTCCTTTCATATCCGAAGCGCCACGCGCATATATGAAGTCGCCCCGAATCTCGGCGCCGAAGGGGTCCGACTCCCACTCGTTGAGCGGGTCCACGGGCTGCACGTCGTAGTGACCATAGACCAGGATTGTCGGCTTGCCGGGGGCCTTGAGCCATTCGCCATAGACGATAGGGTTGCCGGGCGTGAGCATGATCTCCACCCGCTCCATTTTCAGTTGCTTGAGTTGCTCTGCGAGCCAATGGGCGGCCCGGAGCACGTCGGCCTTGTTCTCTTTCAGCGTGGAGATGCTGGGTATGGAAATCAGTTCGCGGTACTCCGCCAGGTGGCGGTCTTTATGGGTACGGGCATGGGCCAGGGCATTGTCAATCGGGGGCATGCAAAGTCTCCAGAAGTTTTCCGGCGCATAGCATAACTTAATTCACTTGACCGTTGACAGTTGATCAGGGGAATGGAATCAAGAATCAGGGAGTTCGGGCGTATGGAGCGAGGGCTTTCCAGCGCCCGTGTAGTGCAACGCGGTTGCACAAAATGAAGAAAGTGGGCGGGATTGCCCCCTCTCCAGATTTTCACCAGCCTTATAAGCAATTAAGAGGCGTTCCAGTGCGATTGCCCTGAACAGTTGATAGACGGGGCGCGACGACATCTCTTGGAGGGGATTTCGGGCGTAAGGTATTGCTTCATAGGAATTTGCGGGCTTCTGGGGTGTGGCTGCCATGGTGCCGCTACGGTTTCTCTTGCGCAGTTCTCTATCGATTGCGAAGCAGTCTGCTGCGCAATTGAGCGACAGGTCGTTGCCCAACTGGATCACGTCGTGAATACCGAGCCGCCTCCGATCTCCGGAGGCGGCGCTTCTGTTCACAATCCTACGCTTCCAGCTTCCAGTCGCCACGATACTTCCGGGTCAACATGCCGTTGAGGGCCGGGTTGTCGGTGATGGTCTCCGTCTTTGGATCCCACTTGAAGGAGCCGCCGAGCATGCAGGCGATCTTGCCCAGGTGGCCGATGGAGGCGGATCGGTGGCCGGCGTTGACGGGGGCGATGGTTTCTTCGCGGCTGACAATGCAGTTGAGCCAGTCGGTCATGTGGTTCTTTTCTTCGCGGAACTGGAAATCGCCTTTGGCGGGCGTCATTTCGAGCAGCTTGGGGTCGCTGGCCTTGATGCCGCTGCGGTCGACCCAGAGCCAGCGGCCGCGGGTGCCTTCGAAAAGTGTCCCCAGGCTCCCGGGGCTGGGCCACTGGGACGGCATGTCCTTCGCATTGGCCACGGTGAGGGTCGTGCCGCCCTTGTATTCGCAATTGAACCAGTAGCGCGCGGGGGCGTCATAGAGGTTGTTGCGCGCGGCCGGGGCCTCCCAGCGGATGCCTTCCACATGCTTCGGACCGGTGTGATCCCAGTCCATCGCCATGTAGGCGATGTCGCCGTGGTGGCCGATCCAGTCCATCATCTGACCGCCACCAAAACCCATCCACCAGCGCCAGTCCCAGTGATTGCGTTTTTCGTGGTAGGGCGCCCACTCCGCCGGGCCGACCCACATCTCGTAGTCCAGCGTGGCGGGCGGGGCGGGCCACTGGTCGACCCACAGGGCCTTGTCGAAGTCGGGCAGGGAGACGTAGATCTGTTTGATATCGCCAATATAGCCATTGCGAACGAGGGCGCAGCCCTGCTTGAAGGTCGGATTGGAGCGCTGCATGCTGCCCACCTGGAAGATGCGCTTGTTGTCCTGCACCGCCTTCACCACGGCCCGGCCTTCGCCGAGGGACCAGGTGAGGGGCTTCTCGCAGTAAATATCTTTTCCGCGCCTGGCCGCTTCAATGCATACCAGGGCGTGCCAGTGATCCGGCGTGGCCACGATGACGGCGTCGATATCGGGCCGCGCGAGGAGTTCCCGGAAATCGTGGTGCGTGGCGCAGGCGGTGTCGCCGTAAAAGCCGTCTATCTTCGTCTTTGCCTCGGCCAGACGCATCTGATCCACGTCGCACAATGCGACAATACGCACGTTGGCGTGTTTGATGGCATTTTCCATGAGGCCGCCGGCCTGGCTGCCCGTGCCGACCACGCCGATGTTGATGCGGTTGCTCGGGGCCGTGGCGCCATCGGCCCCCATGGCCGTGGACGGAATGATGTACGACGCAGCGGCGGCCACGCCCACACTGCCCAGAAATCTTCTGCGGGATAACGTCATGATCGGGTCTCCTCTCCACTTGGGATGTTGGCCGGCCGAGTTGGGGTCGGCAATCGGAAGAGTATAGGAGATTTGGGGGGTGGAGGCAATGGGGGAGGAGGAGGAGAGGTGGGTCTGGATTCTGAAGGGGGGTTTGCTTGAACTACCGAGCAATCCTCGCAGGTTGCTTGTTGACTTCATTATTAATCGCGAGCAGAATCAGTGGGCTTTCCTTGGATACGCCGGACTTCCCGGTCGAAATCTGAAATATAATCGCGATCTTGTTTGACGCGGTAGGTCTCGTATTCCTGTTCGGCCTTCAATTTGGCCTCCTCGGCGCTGATTCGGCCTCGGTCCTGAAGAATGGGGTAGTTGGACAATTCGAGAAAGCCGTTCAAGAAACTCGCCCAGTCCTCCATTCGCATTAAGATCTGCCGCCGCGCGCGGTTTTCCGCCAGGTCGAGATAGGCCGATACGATTTGATTCAATTCTCGTACGTGGGCCTCACTCAAGTAATTCTTGGCGGTGGCCACGTCCGATTTCAGGATCTTCCCCTTCGGTGCGTGCTTCCAGGTGGTCAAGCCCATATGAATCGTGTCGGCGTCGGCGGAATCATAGATGAGTTCGGCTGCAGTCTTGCTCGTGATGGCCCAGTGAAGCTTGTTCTGAACGGAGGCAAAGAACTCCTTTGTCTCGGGCAGGTCCTTATTGTAGTCCGAGGAGAGGGCGTAGATGTCGGTGATTTTCTGGTAGAAGCGTCGCTCGCTGGCGCGGATTTCCCGTATCCGTTCCAGGAGCTCGTCGAAATAGTCCTTGCCGAAAAGCCGCTTCCCCTGCTTCAGCCGCTCATCGTCCAGCGCGAAGCCCTTAATCAGAAATTCCTTCAACGTGCGCGTGGCCCAGATGCGGAACTGTGTGGCCTGCCTGGAGTTAACGCGGTAGCCAACGGAGATAATGGCGTCCAGGTTGTAGTACTTGGTATTGTATGTTTTGCCGTCGGCGGCAGTATGTGCAAAAATTGCACATACTGAATCCTCAACCAATTCGCTGTCCTTGAATATGTTGCGCAAGTGCTTCGTGATGACGCTGCGCTCGGCTCCAAACAGTTCGCCAATTGCCCGCTGTGTCAGCCAGACAGTCTCGCCATTCAGGAACACCTCAACGCTGACGTTTCCGCTTTCATCATTGTAAAGCAAGAAGTTCGCTTGTTCGTTGGGCTGTATGCTGCCGCTCATGGGGCCTGCCTCCTCCGGTCGAGGGCCACTGCATCGCAATCGATACATACCTGATATTTTATTCAGTTTTACTTAAAAAAAGCAAGTATTATAAACCTCTGCCAAATTTTTGGCCCGCCGTTGTTTTCTTAAAGCGATTCCACGCACACTATGCGGGTGCGAAGTCGCATGAGGCGGAGTCTCAATATGTGGGAGGCAATTTGGAAACTGTAAGCGGTGAAATCGAGGGACACACGTTCACAACAACCGCCAACGGTACCCGACTCTACTGTATGCGGGCGCAGGTATATGGCTCCTTCCTGTTGGTGTGCCTCATCAGGCAGGCTACCAATGGGGGATCGAGAACGACAGAAGAACTCAATTTTTGCATGTCGATCATCGTCGGTTACTTGTTCATCGTGCTGATGATCTATCACTTTTTTCCGCCGACCAGGCTGCGTACGCGGATGACGGTCAATGGCGATCAGGTGAACTTAGTCGGATTTGCTAAAAACATAACGGTGCCTGTTGCCTCGCTGCGCCGAATAGATATCGCGCGCAGTTGGATGGGGCGGCATCGGATTATTCGGATATGGGATGCGCACGGGACTATTTATACCCTTGTAAGTCCCAAGAATGGCCAAGTGTTGGAATGGTGGGCCACGGAATTCGCGGCCCTTGAAGGCGTGCCGGTGGAGTGCCGCGTGTCGTGGTACCTGACACTTGAGCCAATTTCGACTTTCCTGCTAACACTTCTTGTCGGTGGTCTTATTAGCGGGCTGTTTATCACCAATGGTTTTTAGGTGTACTTCTACATCAGTGCAATTTAAAGTGCCCTTTGAGTGGCAAAGTTCGCAGGAGAAGTGAGGTGGCCCTTGATTAAATTGCCCCTATGCATTATCCAACTGAGCGCCTTGATCTGCTTCGCGCCTGTCGCGTTCGGTGAGACGAGTCCCGGCCCCATTCGCGCGGAAAAGCTTCTCCCCACCGGCGAGCGCTATACCGCCACCGTGCCCGACACGTTGGACCTCGCCGAGCGCGGACGGCTGGCGGTGCATGGGCTGACCTCCTTCCTCAATGTGGAGGCGGGCTACGCGCCCTATGGCCACACCTACTTCAACGGCAACCCGGCCTACCTCTCCGACATGCCGGGCGGTCCGCCGAACTGGGGCAAGATCGCCGAGAGCCTGGTGATGGCGCGGCTGATGTGCGGCAGTGTGGAAAACGCGGAGGTGGACGCGAAGACTTTCGAGGGCATGCTGGCGTCGCACTGGATGATCATCAACCCCGCCGCGCCCACGCCCGTGTCCCGCGCGATGCTGGCCCTCATGGCCCTCTACCAACTTGATCCAAATCCCGAGTTGAAGGCGATCATCGACAAAATGGCGCAGGAGCACATCACGATTGCACAGCAGGCCGAGGGCAGGGCCTGGTATTACGACGATGTACCCGATGAGCGCGAGACGGCCCTGGGCGTTTTCGGCACCTGGCTCCAGGCCTTTATCCACGGCTGCGCGATTCGCCCCCTCGTGCGCTGGAGCGATCATGGCGGGGATCCGGCCTACACCGCGTTCGCGGGCAAGATCGGCAGCTTCCTGCTGGAGCCAAAGCTCTGGCGGGCCGAGGCCGCGCCGAAGGTGGTGGTGGATGCGGAGCACGCGCAATTCACCGGCCACCATCATTCCTATACCCAGGCGCTCATGGGCTTGCTGTGGCAGGCCGAAGCCACGAACGACGCGAAACTGAAAACCTTCGTGCGCGAGGGCTATGAATACATGCGCACCTTCGGCATCGCCCGCATTGGCCTTTTCGGCGAGGGTTGCACCACGGGCGACATGACGTACCTGGCCTTGAAGCTAAGCGAGCTGGGTGTCGGAGATTACTGGGACGACGCGGACGGCTACATTCGCAATCACCTCGCGGAATTGCAGATTACCGATGGTGCGAAGCTGCAGCAGGCCATCGATACCATGCCGGCAGGCCGCGGCAAGAACGACACGACCACCGGTCCCTATGATCCAACCGGAGAAAGCAACGTCAATATTGCCGAGCGCAATGTGGGCGTCTTCCTTTCCGACAGCACCCACCCGACGCTGATCCCCGAACTATCTTTTCTCTACACGATCTGCTGCACGGGCAACTGCACCCCCGCGATGTACGCCGCGTGGGATTCCATCGTGCGCTTCAAGGACGGCACGGCCCACGTGAACCTGCTGCTCAACCGCGCCTCGCCCTGGCTCGATATCGACAGCTACCTGCCCTACGAAGGGCGCGTGGTCATCCGCAACAAGCAGGCGTCGACCGTCGCCCTGCGCATGCCCGGCTGGGTGAACGATGGCGCGGTGACCTGCACCGTAAATGGCGCAGCGGTGAAGCCCGGTGCGATCGGCGGGCGCCTGGTCTTTGGTGGACTGAAGGCGGGCGACGAGATCGTGATCACCTTCCCCGTCGTGGAAACAACGGAGCAGTACACGCTCAAATGGCGCCAGACGGAGTTCTGGAAAGAATCCACCGACCCCGGTCCCAACTGGGTGGCGGACGAGCAGCCGAAGCAACTCACGATGAAGTTTCGCGGCAATACCCTGGTAGATATTTCCCCGCGCGACGAAGGACTCGGCTTTCCGCTCTACCAGCGTGCAAACCTGAGCGCGACCGCCGCACCGATGAAGGAAGTCGAGCGCTATATCGCGCCGCTGTTGGTAAAATGGTGACCCTATGGGACTGTCCAGCAGGGCACACGGCGAATTCGAACGGCCCCACGACGTACACCTGCGATTGATCACCTGACGGTAGTCGTCGAATGGGACTGTCCCACGCTTTTGAGCCAGCAAAGTGAACCACGGGTGCCACCCTCAAGCGGGGGAGCTTGTGGGTGATGAGACCAAGGCATGAGACGAGTTTGAGTCCCTTCGTGCCCGGTCCGTTGTGCCAAGGGCAAATCTTGTTTGCCCGCCCTCAAAAAAATCCGAAAAAGCTCGTTGCGTGCAAGACCACCAGCAGGAGACAGCAAGACAGAAAGGTCCACAGTGGCTCACCATTCAAATAGAAGCGACTTAGAATCCTGACTTTGACGCCGGCAGACTGCGCCACCTCCACCGCCCAGGCCTCAAAATGCTCGCCCTGCTCCGGGTCCAGCAAGGTGAACAGCCTGCCTCCGCGCGCACGGATGTAGAATTTACGCCGGTGCCCCGATGCGGAACGGTCGATACGGATGTACAGTAGTTCCGGCCAGGGTACCTGCGCCACGTCGTCCCCATCTTCAACGTCAAGGCCGCCCGCGACAACCGTAACGGTCGAACGGAACACTTCGCGCGTCGTACGGCCCCGGAAGAGGAAAAAGACAAGAAATAACCCAACCGCAAAGAAGAGCGAGTCGGCTCGGTCAACTTCATGCTGCTCGATAATATTGGTAAGCAGTACGATGATCAGGACTGACAACAACGCCATGTATCGGTTGAGTTGTACGAAATGAAGCCCCCGATAAGATGAAGAAAAAGTTTGCCCCTCATAGAAATCCAGACTTGATTTCACGATACTTCCTCCAGGCGCGAATCAAATAGTCCTTGCGCCTCAACTATTTTCATAGTAGCACAAGTACTGGGATTACAGTTGAGATTGTGAAGATGCCCCAACTACACGGGACGGTCCCGCTGATCTGTGCTATAGTTTCTCCCAAACCAATCCTGGAGGAGAGTTCCATGCGCTGGATTTATTTGTTGCCGTTCCTGGCATTGTCGGTCGCGGGTTGCGTGACCACCCCCGAACACGAAGATGAAGGCGAGGACTTCGTCTCCGAAAGTCCCACGGACTTCCTCGAGCAGGCCGTGGTCGGGCCGAATGGCGACGGGACCTATGTGGTCCCCACGACCCAGCTCATCGATCCCGCCGGCGAGACGATTCTCTTTCCCGGTCGTCCGGTGAACATCGTGCGCCACCCCGCCGCGCCCGTGCTGGCGGTCAAGGGTAAGGCCGACGTGATCCTCATCGACGCGGGGACGCGGGCGATCCTCCAGACCATGCCCCTGCCGCGCGACGGCAGCAGTTTCAACGGCCTCGTGTGGAATGGCGATGGAAGCTCTTTCTGGGTGACCTCGTCGAAGCGCTACCTACACCGCGCGTCGCGGCAGGAAGGCGGCGCCTATGCCTGGGATCTGGAAGTTGAGCTGCCGGGACCGGGGGGTAAGGGCGACTGCGCGCCGGGCGGCATCGCCCTCGATGAAAAGCGTGGACTGGCCTTCGTCTGTCTCAGTCGCAACAACACCATCGGCGTGATTGATATTGCCACGGCAAAAGTCGTGGAAGAAATTTCCGTGGGCGTCGCGCCCTTCGACATCAAGATTCAGCGTGATTTTGCCTTCGTCACCAACTGGGGCGGGAGCCGTCCCGGTGAAGGCGTGCCCACTTCCGACTCCTCCGGCACCCCGGTCGCCATCGACGAGCGCGGCATTGCCAACACGGGCAGCATCACCGTCATCCAGCTTCAGCAGGTGGCCGCGGTAAAAGTGAAGGACGGCACCAGCGCCGAGGTGGTGGCGGAGATGGATACCCACGTGACGCCGATGAATGAAGCGCGGGGCTGGACGAGTTTCGACGTGCCCGTGGGCCTCCACCCCAGCGGCATGGCCTTATCGCCCGACGGCGGCAAGCTCTATGTGGCCAATGCGAACAGCGACACGATTTCAGTGCTGAACGCGGCGGCCGTTACGCCGGAATCTCTTGCCGTGGCGGACACATGGATCGCGAAGCCCAAGGCGACCCTGCCCTTCGGCAGCGCGCCAAACGCCCTCGCCGTGTCGGCCGATGGCAAGACGCTCTACGCGGCCCTCGGTGGAAACAACTGCATCGCGGTCATGAGCACGAAGGACGGCGCGGTGCAGGGTCTCATCCCCACGGGCTGGTACCCCGGCGCGCTCGCCTTCGACGCCGCCTCGAACCAGCTCTATGTGGCCAACACCAAAGGCGTCGGCTCGCGCTTTGAAGAATCGGAAGTAGTCGCTAAGCGCCTGAAAGACTATCAGGGTGGCGAGGTTCCTCCCGGCACCTACCTGAATTCCCACTCGCACCTGGGGAGTGTATCCTTCATCCCCGTACCGGGTCGCGAAGAACTCGCGGACTATACCCTGCGCGTCGCGGAGAACATGCGCCTCCCCCTCATTGAAGCCGAGCTCGGCGACAAGCGCCCCGGCACGCGCGAGACGCCCGTGCCCACGCGGCCCGGCGAGGTATCGCCCTTCAAGCATGTGTTCTACATCATCAAGGAAAACCGCACCTACGATCAGGTCTTCGGCGATCTGCCCCAGGGCAAAGGCGACCCGAACCTGTGCCATTTTCCGCGCGAAGTCACGCCGAACCACCATGCGCTCGCGGAAGAGTTTGTGCTGCTGGACAATTTCTATTGCAACGGCGTGCTGAGCGCCGACGGCCACCAGTGGGTCGCCGAGGGCTATGTCACCGACTATATCGAGAAGCAGTTCGGCGGTTTCACGCGCAGCTATCCCTACGACGGCGATGACGCCCTGGCCTACGCCTCCTCCGGCTTCATCTGGGATCAGGTCCTGGCGAAGGGACTCACCTTCCGCAACTACGGTGAGATGGTGAAGGCGACGATCACACCCAGCGACGCCACCTGGGCGCAGATCTATGAGCAATACAAGAACGGCGGCGACGCGATCAAGATCGAAGCCTCGGCCCACATCCCGCGCGTGCAGCAGTACCTTTGTCCCGATTTCATCGGTTTCCCCGGCAAGGTGCAGGACGTGTACCGCGCAAAGATCTTCCTGAAGGAATTCGCGGAGTTCGAGAAGGCGGGCAACCTGCCCAATTTCATCACCATGCTTCTGCCCAACGACCACACCTCCGGCACACGCGAAGACATGCCCACGCCCCGTGCCTGTGTGGCGGACAACGACCTGGCCCTGGGCCAGATCGTGGACGCCATCACCCACAGTTCCTACTGGCCCGAGTCGGTCATCTTCGTGGTGGAAGACGATCCCCAGGCGGGGCTGGACCATGTGGACGGCCACCGCACCGTGGCGCTGTGCATCAGCCCCTACACCAGGCGCGGCCAGGTCGTCAGCAAGCACTACAACCAGAGCAGCATGCTCCGCACGATGGAGCTGATCCTCGGCCTCGACCCGGTCAACCAGCTCACCCTCGCGGCCAACCCCATGACCGATTGCTTCAACCAGTCCCCCGACCTCACGCCCTACACCGTGCGCCCCAACACCATCCCCCTGGACGAAATGAACCCGCCCGTCTCCGCCACCCGCGGCCTGCAGCGCCACTACGCGAAGCAGTCCATGAAAATGCCCCTCGACGACATCGACGAAGCCGACGAAGGATTGTTTAACCGCGTCCTGTGGCATTCGGTGAAGGGCTACGACGTGCCCTATCCTGTGTTGCGGAGGGAATAGGGAAAAAGTCTGGAGTCTGGAGTCCGGAGGGCGTGCATTCGTCCCCAACATTTCACCAGATACCGCAGGTGCCACCCTCAAGCGGGGCGGCTCCGCGGCGGGAGCTTGTGGGTGAGGGGACGATACTGAAGGCCGTTCTCCCGCATCCCCGCGCCCACCCTGCGTCGTGCCACGCGATCCGGCAACGCCGGTTCGTGTGCTTGGGGCGGAGTTCACCGCACGCATCATCGATAACCCAACGGGGCCTTGTGCACGTGGACCCAACCCTTCAGCACCCTCCCCTCACCAGACAAGCCGCTCGATCAGGACGATCATCAAGCCCACGGCCACTTGATCCAGGGCACACGAACCGCCCTTTCGGGCGGATCGCGTGGCACGACAGACGATAGCCATGAGGTGCCGGGATGGCCACGCTATTTCCATATCCCATCACCAGATGCCGCCAGAGAAACACCGATTCTGAATCCGCTCGTTTCTTCCACGAACCCCCGCTAAAAAGCGGTCACGACTTGTGGGTGATGTGACGTGGGCATAAACCAATCTTCTGCTCCACTATCGCCAGGTTGTCTATAGTCACTACCGCACCAACCGAAACCCCAGCCGCCCATACAGCGCAATCGCGCGCGTGTTGTGCGAATCCGTGGTGAGGTAGGCCGCCGTCTCGCCGAGGGCTTCGAAGCGGGCGGCCACCGCCCCGACGAGGGCAGAAGCGACGCCCATCCGCTGTGCGGTGGGGACCACGGCGACCCAGTGCAGGCGCCCGCCGGGAAGGCTGTGCGCGGGATCATTAAACCACGCGGTGGCCGTGGCGATGTCGCGGCCCTCGGTATCGACCACGAAGAGCTGACGCTCCGCCAGGGCCGTGTCGTCGCGTCCGAACTCCCGCTCGTGCAGGCCAGGTGGGAGCGCGCCGTAGAATCTGGTGTCTTCGTGGATTCGCGTCCACGTTGCGGCATCGCCAGGACGATACGCCCGAACAGACATGCCCGATGGAAATTCGGGCCGGGGAATATCGGCGAGCCGCGTCGCGGCCATGAATACGTCGCCCATGCGATGGGTACCTCCTTTGTCGGTGCTACTTTATCGGTACGCAACATGGACTTCAACCACGTGGAATTCCGGAGCAGTCTCCGGTTGCAACCAGATTTTTCACCACGAAGGCCACGAAGTGCACGAAGAAAAAAGAGGGAAGAGAGTATATTGACCATGGAAGGTCACGGAATTTCACCGAACGAAATGCAAATAGAGCCTCGCCCTGCCATGCAAACTGACCCTTCGAGATCGTCTACCTCTTCTCTGTGCGGATCTGTGTAGATCTGTGGGAAAATCTTCCTCTACCAGCCGTGAATAGTGCGGCAATCCCGTGTCTGCCTTCTTGCCTCAGTGTCCGACTGATTCGTATAGTATCGCCCTGCGGCAATACCGCCGCTGAGGAGCCGCAGTTCCCCCATGAAATTGTCCCGCCGCACCTTCGCAAAATCCGCCCTGGCCGCCGCCGCGCCATTCATCCTCCCATCGCGCGCACGGGGCGACGATACCACACCGCCCCCGAGCGAACGCATCACCGTCGGCGTCATCGGTCTGGGCGGGCTGGGCATGGGGCACATCGGGCGCTTTCTCCAATCGCCCCAGTCCCAGGTAGTGGCCGCGTGCGACGTCCATGCGCTCCACTACCGCGATGCGGAGTGGGGGAAGCGCAGCCCCTGCGGGCGCGATGCGGCGAAGGCGGTGGTGGAGGATTTCTATGCGGAGCAAGTGCGCAGCGGCGCTTACAAGGGCTGCGACACGTACATCGATTATCGCGAGCTTTGCGCGCGGGCGGACATCGACGCGGTGGTCATCGCCACGCCGGATCACTGGCACGCCCTCATCACGCTGGAGGCCCTGAGCAATGGCAAGGATGTCTATTGCGAAAAGCCGGTGACCCACCTTTTCCGCGAGGGCCAATTGGTCTATCAGGAAGTGGCGAAGCGCAAGGCGATCTTCCAGACCGGCTCGCAGCACCGCTCCAATGCGAACATTCGGCGCTGTGTCGAGCTGGTGCAAAACGGGCACATCGGCAAGCTGCTCCGCGTCGAAGTGGGCCTGCCCCAGGGTCCCAGCACGGCCCAGGGCGACCCGACGATCACCGAGCCACCCGAGGGCCTGGACTACGACCTCTGGTGCGGCCCCTCGGAGAAGCTGCCCTACATGCGCGCGCGCCATCACCGCTGGTGGCGCTGGCACCGGGCCTATGGCGGCGGCAATATCATGGACTGGATCGGCCACTTCAACGACATCGCCCACTGGGGTATGGGCACGGAGCGGATCGGCCCGGTGGAAGTAGACGCCACCGGCGATTGGACCTGGGCGACCTTCGAGGGCTACAACACCCCCGTGGACTATGACATCCAGTTCCGCTATGCCAATGGCGTCTCGACCAGCATCGGCAACAAGTATGCGAACGGCGCGAAGTGGATCGGGGACGAGGGCTGGATTCTGGCCAGCCCGGAAAAACAGGAGGCCTCCAACCCGGCCCTCCTCGCTGAAGACTTCGACCCCGGTCCCATCAAGGCCTACGCCTCGAAATCTCACCACGACAATTTCCTCGACGGCATCCGCACGCGGACGGAATGCATCGCCCCGGCGGAGGTGGCCCACCGCTCGATCACGCCCGGCCACCTCGCCTATGTGTCGCAGGAACTCGGGCGCAAGCTGAACTGGGATCCCGAGAAGGAAATCATCGTGGGCGACGAGGAAGCGGACCGATTGCTCAAGGCGGTGAACTACCGTGCGCCGTGGGCGCTGGATGTCTGATTGCATGTGATAGTGTCGTTCAGCGGGAGCACGGACTTTCCAGTCCGTGTCTTTCGTGCGACGAAGTCGCACAATACGCGGGTAAGAAAACCCGCGCTCCCGAATCCGCGCTCGAGTTCACAACCGCCGACAGTAGCCCCTCAGCTCCCCGCCGCGCGTTGTCGCGTGGAGATCAGCCCCACCTGATTCAACTTCACGCCCATGTGCTCCGCAACGACCTCGCACTTGGCCCGGAGAATCAGAAACACATTGCCGTCGAAGTCGTCGATAGTCTCGTAGTTGCCCTGGCCCTTGCCAATGATGACATCGGCCGCGGCCATGCGCTCCAGGAAGTGCCGCGGGACGTGGCGCAGGGGAGAGCCGATGAACCCACCGCCATTGTCGATGACGTCGCAGATCTTCGTCAGGCCCACGAACTCCGCATCCTCCATGAGCACGTCATTGATCATGGGCGCGCCCTTGACCACCGCCGTCACCGTGGTGTGCTTCTGGAGCTCTTCGATCAGCAATTTGTCGAAAACGACCTCGCCGGCGTTGTCGAGGAGAAAGAGCAGATCCTTGCAGTCGGCAAGAGAGGCCTTCAGCGCCGCCGTGTGGTCCACGGCGAACTTCTGATCCAGCACTTCTTCAATCACCTTCTCGATATCGATCTCATGGGTGTGGAGGATGCCCAGATCAATCACATTGCCGGCCGCGGAGATATGGAGGGCCGTCTCCAGCGGATCGGCGCTCTGGCATATCCGCGCGCGCATGGAATCTTCCAGGGCGAGAGCGGCCTCGTTCTGCTCCCGCTTCAGCGCGCGGTAGGGGTCGTGCTTCCCCGAATGTTGCGACGCCAGATCATAAGCCTGCATGGAGAGCCAGGCCGGAGAATCGTCCAGATCCATCCCGAAAATGCGGGACGCCGTATCGTCAAGAATTCGTCGTTGGACTTCGGGGTCGGTGGTGGCGATGCGGGCGGCGCGCAGAGACTGTTTAACGATACATTCGAGGCAATCAAGGGTGGACTTCATGGGTGGGGGTACTTCCTGATCGAGACTGGGTACTACTGGTGCATGGGGCAACCGCGACGGAATTATACGCGACGCGGGGATGGGCGGGCCAGTTGTCGAATCGAGAAGTTGCGTCACCACTAAGGAAGGATCGCGTCGGATACTACATATTTGGTTGAGAAAAAAGCTGTGCCGCATCCAATTGGGAGGCGGCACAGCTTGTGCGGAGCGAAGAGAGAGTACGACTACTCGACCTCGTAACTGACTGCCACCTCGCTTCCGTGTAGTGAAGTGTACAGGCTTACGGTATTTCCACCTTCTCCATCGACTCCGATACTCTTAGAGCCTGGGCGCGACAACACACTGGAAGTGTCGGTTATAACATTGTCTATTGTGTAGCTCGTTCCACTGCTATGACGGAGGACCGTGGCGATATTCGGATCGTAGCTTGCGGGCGCCCAGCAGAAAACGTCGAAAGCATCGGAGCTTGCATTAGGATTCGCAGCCGCAGCGATGGGTTCGCCATAGATCGCCTCATAGCCCCAAGGTCCGCTAGCCACGGGTTGGTGCGTGCTCCACGAGTTTACTGCGCTGCTGGTTGCGCAATAGAGCCAGTTCGGAGTGGGTGGGGTTGAGATGTATTGGTAGACAACATGACGCTTGTTTGCATTCGTTGTTACAAGCGCGAAGTAAGGGACGTAAGTGTTCTTGATAATTGAGTCAAGTTCCACTTCGTCATTATTAAGTCCTGAAACTTCTTTGTAGTGGAAGGCCTTCAGTTGTTGAGCTATGGGAGCGCCTGTGCTTCCGTATGAAGTCGCGGCATTGTATACCAAAGTTGATGGGCTTGAACTCGAATTGCCCACCTTGTAGCTGAAAGGTACTGGACCCGACAACTCGGGCTCATCGTCGTCGAAATCGGAGTAAACTGCCTGGTTCAGTACCTTTACTGCCTGATCTGACCCGTCCTTCATATACAAACGATAGCGCCAATAGTATTCCGACGTGCTAGTCGCTTGACTCCAGAAAGATCCCCCAAAAACCCAGTGCTCCAAGTCGTAAATCTGTACGTCAAATGGGCCAACTTCATAGCCGTAGCCGTGTAGATTGGGTCCCGGCCAAATCACATTAGTACTGCCCCACTTACTATTTACGCCATCGTACTTATACGCATAAATATTGACTCTTTTGTTAGTCGAGTCGCTAAAGAACACTGCAAAGGCAGCGTAGGCATCGCCCGAGGGAGTAATTGAGAGCGAGGGGGTGGAAATGATGGAGTACGAAGATGTGGCGGTGTTTTTGAACTTGGCCACGGGTTTGATAACCGAACCGATATTTGTCTTAACTTCAAAATAGTACGGTACCGTTGGATTTGTCGGATGTGCTACATAGATAATCGCTGGTGTACCAAGTGAGGATGATTGATTCTCGGCGACGCCTACGTGACTTATCGAGCCATAGCTCGGATCCGCTACGCCGTCATGCGCCCACCACCAGACTGCGGATGTATCACATTCGCCCGGGTCGGGATCTTCCAATTCGCAGTCGGGATGTACGTTCCACTCCCAGGCCGATGCAGGAACCAGTCCCTGCAATAGGAGCGCCGCCATCACCGACAATTTCCCCGCAGTTGAGTTGCCGCTAAATATGTTCATACCTTCATTCCTCCACGAGAGTTCTTGCCCTCAAGTTTCAGGCATGACGCGCCAATCGCGTCGAGCCTTTGGTTGGTGCATTCATCATGGAGAACGCCACAAAAAAGTGAATGGAAGGAGGATATGTAAACTACCCAGCCCCACAGGCATCACTAAGAACTACGAGTGCCGCTCTCTAGTCTCGGTATTCGTGCGCGCCACCTGGAAAAGGCATGCACAACAACTGGAGCCTATCATCATTCGAGGATACTGTCAATAGGATAGTAGTGGTTGGTGAATTGAAAGCTATAATGAGAGAGGGTGACACTGTTTGTTGGGTGCGGGATATGACTTGTATGACTATGCGGCCATAGAGCATCGTTGGAAGATGTTTGCGGACGATAGGATTTGAGTGTGCGTCGGTTTTCCTTCGCGGAGGCAATTGGTGCTCCATGTGAGGCGATGAGATTCCTACAAAGGTCGGACCGTTTCTGTGAAGAAAGCGCGACGAGTGACGCGAAATCCCTTTAAATATGCAAGTTAGTACTTACCGGTCCGTATAACCCGATTTGTGAGTATATCGTGAGAAAATCATTGACATTTTTGCCCGTAAGTGCGAGGATGAAGGAGTCACGCAGGCAGTCTCTTGGAGTGGCGTGACGAGAGAAAGGAAGAATGCGGTAAGGTTGCGCGGCGTGGTCAATGGGATTCCTGAGTGGTTACCCTCGGGCAGTTCTATAGTGGTCGCGTCGTGTCGGAGGGTTGCCTATGGTGTGAATGGCATTGTATGGACAATGGAACGGCAGTTTTTTGTGGGCTCGGGGTCCCGGCAGTTCTCCTCATTCAGGTTATAGACCTTGTAAGGCCACGTTTTATGCGCTTGGTTGCGTAGAGTAATTGTGCGCAAAAAGTAATTGTGAAAAGTCTTAACCATGAAAAGGTATCCATATCATGAATGTAATACGCACTAGAAAGGGTTTCACCCTTATTGAATTGCTGGTGGTGATTGCCATCATCGGAATTTTGGCGGCCATTCTTCTGCCCGCGCTGGCGCGTGCGCGCGAGGCGGCACGCCGTGCCAGTTGCGCGAACAACTTGAAGCAGCACGGCACCATCTTCAAAATGTTCGCGAACGAGAGCAAGGGCGAGAAATTTCCCAGTCGCGGCGTCCGCTACTGGCAGGATTATCCCGGCGGCACTGTCGGTACCGGCGTCACACTGGAACGCGCCTACTCCACCGAGGACGTGTATCCCGAGTACCTGACCGATATTCAGATCCAGTTCTGCCCATCGGACGGCGACTACCCGAAGTCACAGGTGCAGAATTACCTTTGGTCGACGAACGGAGCCAAAATGCAACGGACTGTAGGGACGGGCTGGGCTACCTCCGGCAATCCGCAGGTTGTAAGTAAGGTTTCCCCTTCGATCGGGGGCAACAAGAATTGTGACCCGAGCGTAGTCGACCCCAAGCTCAACTGCTACATGCACGGCGGCTATTGGTCGTACAACTATTGGGGCTATGTTGTTGATGGTAGTTGGTTCAAGGAAGTAAATGATTTCGCCATCATGTTCGGCGATCGAATCGACTACGGCGCGGGCAACCAGTCCCTCGACTGCAAGCCCGTTCCCGATGCGGGCGGTGGCTGTCATCCCGAGAGCCGTGGTTGGTATGCCAACCTTGGCAAAGACGCCACCTTCGTACTTTCCGGTGGTCGGTCAGTGACCGCCGTAGGCCTGCGCGAGGGCGCGGAGCGATTTTTGATTACCGATATCAACAACGCCGGGGCCAGCGCCTCGGCCCAGTCGAGTTCGGCTATCATGTGGGACAATTCGTTTTCGGGTTATGGTGGTACCGCCGGTGCTCTACGGGGTGTCGACAATTTCAATCACGTTCCTGGCGGCGCGAACGTGCTTTACATGGACGGGCATGTGGAGTTCGCGAAGTATCCACAGCCTATCGGCAGCAAGGCTTATGTGATGATCAAAGAAGCTCAGATGGATCAGACCTGGGAATCGCCGTGAGTTGACCTGACCGGATGCGTCGTGGGTATGCGGCCTCAGGCCGTAACGCTGTGACCGCCGGGAACGGTACGAAATGAATCCCCTTTCTCGTCGGGGAGGGCCGCAGCCGAAGTCGCGGGCCTCCCCGGCGCTTTTTGTCTCGGGTTGGACATGAATGAATAAATTCTGCTCTAATCGGTATTCTTCCTGGCAGCCTTCTGCCGAGGCTGGCGCTCGGCATGTGCCCACGGCGCTCACGATATAAAACGCAACACAAGGTGGTTTTTCATGGGTGGCTTTATTGACGGTGTGGTGGGGTTGATGGACAACGCGCTGGTGGCGACGGGGTGGAGCCTCTTCGGCCTGGCCATCATCGCCGGGTTGGGCCTTGATCTGGTCGGGCTCTTCGGCAACTGGATTATTCTGGCCGCGGTGGCTCTCGCCTGGGTGGCCACAGGCTTTGATAACTTCGGCATCGTGGGGCTGGGCTGCATGGCCGGTTTTGCCGTCCTCGGCGAGGTACTGGAAACCGCCCTCGCGGGCTACGGAGCCCGAAAGTTTGGCGGGAGCAAGGGCAGCATGGTGGCGGCGCTCGTGGGCTGTCTGCTCGGCACCATACCCGGCACGGCCGTGCTCCCCATCATCGGCACCCTCATCGGCGCATGCCTCGGAGCGTTTGTGGGCGCGGCCCTCTATGAGTACATCAAACTGGAAAAAAAAGCCGGCGAGGCCCTGTGGACCGGCCTGGGCGCCGCCATCGGCAAGGTGGGCGGCGTTTTCGCCAAGCTCTTCTGCGGCATGGCCATGCTGATTATTGCGTATTTCACCTATAGCTGAGGGGGGCTTCCCCGAGTGGGGTCGTTGCGTGGATTAGGGCGCTCTCGCAGATTCCAGGGACAGAAGGGACAGAAGGGACAGGAAGGACAGAAGGGACAGAAGGGACAGAAGGGACAGAAGGGACAGAAGGGACAGGAAGGCCTTACAATAGCATATATATTCTGATGTCGTTGCCGTCCTTTACGTCCTTTACGTCCTTTACGTCCTTTACGTCCTTTACGTCCTTTACGTCCTTTACGTCCTTTACGTCCTTTAGGCCCTTTAGGTCCTTTAGGTCCTTTATGTCCCTGAAGCCTCTATCCGATCTTCGTTGCCACAGATTCCAATCCCTTCAGCCTGACTCCCAATTTCCTACACCCCCACCGCCGCCTCCCGCCGCACGTGGCGCACCGCTTCCGGCTCCAGCGCCAGCACAAAGCCGCACTTGTTCCTTGTCTCAATGAGGCGGTCCTCCCAATCCGGACAATGCTCCCGAACCCGTTGCAGCAAGGTTCGCTTCTGGTAGTGAATCTGGTTCTGCTCCACGATCGTCTCCCCCCAGAGTTCGGTGTAGATTGTCTCGTAGGGCACGCAATCCCCGGGGCTCTCCGCGAGCAGACGAAGCAACTGGAATTGCTTCTTCTGAAGGGGGATGGCCCGCCCTTCGAGCCGGACCTCGTTGGGCCGACGCTCATCCACCACAAGGATGGGCCCGTCTCCGGCGAGGAGTTCCGAGAACACGGGGGCGGTGCCCGCGGTCCGATTGGCGGCGGCCCACGCGCGCAACGCGGCCACGTGCTCCCGCGGCACGAGGCGCTGCAAGACCGCGTCGGAGGTCTCCAGGACCGCATCGGCCTCATCCAGCCCCGCGTCCGCAAGATTAAGGCATTCGCTCCGGCTCAGCCCAGTCGCCACGGCCAGATCCGCTCGCCCGGGGCTCAGTCCGAGGGCCACGCGCCGTGCGAGGATTCCCAATCGCGACGTCGAACCCATTTCCAGCCCCAATGCCATTGTCATGGCGTCGGTTGCGTCCAGAAGCCAGCTCAGTTGCGCCGCAGCCGCAAGAATCTGCCCCGCCATCGTGTTGTAGCGCTCTTCAATGGTGCACACGGGTGCCTCCGCCAACCAGTCCATCAGAAAGAGGGTCACTTTGATAGCCCGCACCTCTTCGAAAAAGGGCTGGAGCCGCGAAGCGCGGATGCGGTTCAGGGGCACATCCGCATCGCTCGGCTCGTCCCAGGTCAGCGCCTTGAGCTTGGCGGAGTAGTCCGCCTCGTCATACTCCCGGGTCGTAAGCATCACCTGGGCCTGACGTCCATCGGGCGTGCTCGCCAACGCCAGCAGCACATCCGCCTCGCACCAGGAGCGCGAGGACGAAGCGGCGATCCACGCGTGAATTTCCCGCGCCGTGGCCAGGGAGATGCCCTTGCTCGCCACGGCCAGGCCGAGGGGCGTCGCTTGAAGGAGCGCGTCGTCATCCGCGCTGAGGTCGGCGACCATCCCCGCTTCCACACAGCGGTGCAGCGCCGCGCGGACCCGCCCCGCCACTTCCTCCAGCGGACAAGTCTCGGCCCACACCCAGCGACCCGACAGGGTGCGCTCCAGCAAGCCAACGAGTTCACAAACCGAGCGGCAATGGCGCGAAGCCACGAGGCGCAGCACATGATCCTCCAGTGGAGATCGTGCGAGCTGTGGATCGATAACCTCTCGCTCACCCTCCACATATTTGCGCCAGCAGGCCTCTTGCTCGAAGGGGGAGGAGGCCACGAGAATCGAGCGGCCGAACTCGTGTCCCGCGCCGAAACGGCCCGCGCGCCCGCCCATGTTTTCATATTCCATGTGGAGCACGGGTGTTTTCCAGGGCATGCCCAGCCGCTCGTCGTAGCACCATTTTTCGGTGGTGACGAAAACATTGCGCGCGGGAAGGTTCAACCCGACAGCGAGGGTGCTGGTGGACACCATGATGAGGGCCTCCCCATTCCTAAAGGCCTCCTCCACTACGTGTCGCTCGTCCGGCGACAGATCGGAGTTGTGAAAAGCCACGCCGTGCTCCAGCACCGCGATGAGGCCATCCCGCGAGCGCGTGGGCTCCAGCAGTTCGAGCGCCGCGACGGCCTTCACTGCCGGCGGCAGGTCCACCTGCGCCGCGATGCGATCCGCGCCCCGCCGGGAGTCGTGCTTCGCGCGCACAAAGACGATGGAGCTCTCGCCCCGCCTGGCAAAGGTCTCCACATTCAGGAGCAGCGCCTCCTCCGCGGATTCGCTGCACGCGTCCACCAGCTCCTCAACGCCTTCACCCGGCCTGTTGTAGGTCCTGTAGCGAAAGCGCCCCTCATGGAGCACGCCGTAGCGCAACTCCACGGGGCGCTGGTCCGATTGAAGCAAGTCCGCCCCCATCCACTGCGCCAGCTTCTCCGCACCGCCGATGACCGCCGACAGCCCAATTAACCGGCACCGTCCCTGCAACAACCGTGTGAGCAGGAGCTCCACCCCGGCGCCCCGCTCAGAATCGGAGAGGATTTCCAGCTCATCCGCAATGACCAGATCGATCTCCACACCGCGCTCCGGTCGCCGCACCAGGAGCTGGGAGAGTTTTTCATAGACCACGACGGCGATGGAGAAATCACCCCGTTCCAGATCGCCATCGAAGTCCCGATGGTCCCGGGTGGAGATGATGACCTTGAGGCCGTAGGCGGAGTACTTTTCGGAGAAGGAGCGGTACTTCTCCTCCGCCAGCGCCTTAAGCGGTACCAGGTAGACCACCTGTTTCTGCCGCAGCGCCGTATGGATCGCCGCCATCTCGCCCACAAAGGTCTTGCCCGAGCTCGTGGGCGCCTGGATCAGCAGGTTGCCCCCGCCAAAGAGGTCCTTGCGCTTCACCGCGGCCTCCTGGAGCGGCAGCAACTCCCCGCTTTCCGTCCGCCGCCACAGATCCACCACCGCCTCGGGAATGTCGTAACGAATCAACCCTTCGATTTTCATAGCGCCTCCCTTTCAGGTTTAAAGGAAGGATACTGGAAATTCATTCAGGTGTCAAGGGCTTTTTGTAGAACGAAGGACCTAAGGGACGGAAAGGACTTAAAGGACGGAAGGACCAGGGTATAGATCCCCGTATAACGCTGGTCGCCGGTCACCGAACAAGTCATTGCGCCCCGCGATGAGCTTGCTGTCGGCGCAGGCCGGATCGAGCGTGGCAACGCCCAGCGATTCACCGTCTGTCGCCGCACTGACGAGTGTCTCGCCTTTCGTGTTCAGGATCTGGCTGCCGCCGGTGAAGGTGAGGCTGCGGTCGGTGCGCGCTTCGGTCCCGATGCGGTTGCACGTGATCGTGTGCACCGCATTTTCCAGGCTGCGGGCGAACATGGCGCGCTGGCACCAGGGCAGCACCAAGTTGCTCGGGTGGGCGATGATCTGGGCGCCGGCCAGGGCCAGGCAGCGTGCCGTCTCCGGGAAAAACCAGTCGAAGCATATCATCATGCCGATACGGCCCGCCGGCGTGTCCACCACGGTGGGCGGCGCGTCGCCGGGCAGGAAGACATCCTGCTCGCGGTTAAAGAGGTGGATCTTGCGGTAGTTGTGGGCCGCGCCACCGGGGCAGACCAGCATAGCGGAATTATAGCAACCTTCGGGCGCGCGCTCGGCATAGCCCGCGACGATCACGGCATCGCGCTCGCGGGCGAGTCCGCAGAGAAGCGAGGCGGTGGGGCCGTCTTGGAAGGGCTCGGCGAGAGCGTGTAGCTCGTCGCGGTCGCGGAAGTCGTAGCCGGAGAAAGCGAGCTCGGGCAGCACCAGTAGGTCGAAATCGGGCGCATCGGACAGCAGTCGACGAACGGTGGCGGCGTTGGCGGCGTGATCGCCAAAGGCGACTTCGTATTGGAGAAAAGAGGCGGTGATGGACATGGAATACCTCGTACAGGAGAAAGAGTTCAATCGTAACAGGACACCATCAACACTTAATGAGGTGGGCCGAAGGTGGGTTAAGCTTCCAGCTTGACACAAAAGCGACGATGCTGTTGGAAGGACCACTGCGTTTTGTTGGACAGATTGTGGACGATATACACATTCCTGGGGCCGCTTTCCACCGACATGCGCTTCGTGTCAAGCTGGAAGCTTAACCCACATTCGGAACCACAAGCTACGCCAAGGATACTCCTTCGACCTGTGGCTCATGGAAAACTGGAATCTATTCCGAGGGGCGAATGACGAGACTGCCTGTCTCGGCACCTTCTGGAACCACCACTTGGACCTCAGCCCAGTTGCCTGCACTATTCATTACAGCGGCGAGCCCGTCTGTCTTGAGTTCGAGCGTCTTTTTGGACCACGCTTCCGGGAAGCGAATACTTATGCTGAGTCCCGAGTTGCCATCGTAGGTCGCTGAAAAAGACGTGTCCGTGAAGCGATAGTCAAGTCTCCGCCCTCGCCAGGCGAGGGTTTGGCCGAAGCCCTTCTCCCAATAGTCCGCCGGCACATTCGGCGCCAGCGCAACCGAACCGTCGAGGCGATACACCACACCCATCACAAAGCGCTGCACCACGCGGATCAGGTTGGCGGGATACTCGCAATACTTCTCCACCCCGAATCCGCCGTCGGCGTTGTACCGCTCGCGCCAGTAGTAGCCATTTTCTCGGCCCACCTTGCACACCGCGCGAATGGCGTCCGCGAGGCCATCGGCATCGCCCATGTTGGCGCGGGCATGGCACTCGATGTACCACACGCGGCCCATGGCGGCGAGGTCCATGCGATCGTCGTGGCTGAACTCCCAGGACTCGTAGGTCTCCGGTAGCGTGGCGATGCCCGTGGGCACGCCGGCGTAGCGAAACTTCATTTCGTGCTGAAGCTGGGGCCACAGCTTCGCCTTCTGCTCCTCGGTTGCCACCTTCATGGCAATGGCGGTCCAGTCGGTGTCGGTAAGTCCGTGATTCGATATGGCGCCATGTTGCGGGTGGATGTACTCCGCGAAATGCTCGCTCGCCCAGAACTTCGTCTGGAAGTGAGCCTCGACACGTTCCGCAAGTACGCGCCAGCGTTTCGCGGCGTCGCTGTCGTCCGCGATCTCGTTGAGGTCCGCGAGGCGGCGATAGGCATCCACCGCATGGCCCTGGGTCACGCCATCGTACTCCACGCGCGTCGGCCGCTCCACATAATAGCCCGCGCCGCCCACCGCGCCTTCGGGCGTGGTCATGCCCGCGAGATAGTCGGCCGCGAGATTGACCGACGGCAGGTTTTCCTTGAGCCAGGCAAGGTCGCCCGTGATGCGATAGAGCACATCGGCATTCTGTATATACGTCGTGTAGCCCAGCGCGCGCAGGGGATTGTCCGGCACCCAGTGCGTGTAGAGACCCCCATTGGGATCGACCGAAATGCCGCCTTCCGGCGGACCAATCGGCTTTCCGGCGGACGCGGGCAAGATGGCGAAGGGGAGTTGTCCATCGGGGCGCTGGAAGGACTTCACATAGTTCCAATTCAGCTTCACGGTCTCTACCTCGCCAAGATAGAGCAGCGCATCCGCCATCTGATGCCCGTCCAGCGCGGGAAAGGTGTTGCCATGGCCGTGGCCGATGCCATCGGCACAGACGGACCAGTAGCCGGGAAAGATAGCGGGGTTCACTGCGGCAAGGACGTTCTGCGTGGCGGCGGCTTCGTAGGCGGCTGCAGTTTCGGGATCGGGGAGATCAATGCGGGGGGAAACGGGTGCTTCCGCACGGGCTATCGATGTAGCAAAGGGCACGAGGAAGAGAACCACGAATGAACACGAATAGACACGAATAACGAACCTACACCTCGTCCTCATAGTGAACGTTTCAGCGGGCAAACTGCGCAAAATCATCGCGCGATGTGCTCCTTCTTCCCATTCGTGTGAATTAGTGTTCATTCGTGGTTTAGCTCCCTATTCCGCTG
The DNA here is from genome assembly GCA_016791475.1 of Candidatus Hydrogenedentota bacterium. Taxonomy (NCBI): domain Bacteria; kingdom Pseudomonadati; phylum Candidatus Hydrogenedentota; species Candidatus Hydrogenedentota bacterium. The sequence goes on along the minus strand of JAEUWI010000008.1, from coordinate 90,934 downwards.
GATTCACATTGCCACGCCGGTGCTCCACCGTCGAATTCTCCATGATGTTGTCCTTGATTATAATTGGCTTCTGCGCCTCCGTTTCATCCGCGACGATCAGGGTCACATTTTCAAAGACATTCCCCGTCACCACGGCATTACCCGCCGTGATGTAGAGCGGCAGCGGCGCTTCGTTCGCATTGAAAACGCTATTGCCCGTGATGGCCGTCTCCGTGCCGCGAATATCCATCGCGCGGCCCATTTTGCCTCCCTTTTCCACGCGGATGACGTTGCCGTTGATCGCGTGGTGCTTGGAGTTTGACCAGGTGCGGAAACCAATGTCGATATCGCCGATAGGGGTTACGTTGATGATGTTGTCCGCCATGATGATGTGGTTGCCCCGATCCGAGCCAAAGGCCACGTGGGTGCGGCCCGTGATCTCCGCATAGTTCCCGCGCATTTCGCCGGGCCCGGTGAGTATCTCCACCACGTCGGAGGTGGCATTCCCCAGGAAGTTGTCCACCACGTTCATGTTCGGGCCTTCAAGCATGATGCCCAGGCGGCGCGCATTCACCACATGGCAGTTGCGGATGGTGATGTCGTGGGTGTCCTCGCCGCTGGGTCCGCCGGGGAAGGTGCGATAGGCCTTGATACCGCAAAACTCAAAACGCGCGTGAGAAACGTTTTCAGCGCCCTCGCCGAGGGGGTTGCCGTCGCGATTGGCGTCCACGTAGAGATCGCGGATGGTGACGTGGCCCACGCCCATGCCGATGATACGGATGACGTTGGTTTCCTGCTCCGGGGCCTGGATGAGCTTCGTGGAGGCGCCCCGGCCTGCGAGCGTCACATTGCTGCGCTCGATAAGCACGCCGCCGAGAGCGCCCTCCACACGGCGGATATCGAAAGTGCCTTCGGTCAATTGCACCGTGCCGCCGGACTCAGGCAGCGCGCGGATGGCCGCGTTGATTTCTTCCTGATCTCCCTCCCCATCCGCTACATAGTCGGCGGCGGCTTTGACCTTGTCCGAGGCATTGTGCGCGGCTACGACAAGGGTGTCTGCGAATACCGGAAGGCAGAGAAACGCGAGGGCGAGTAAACGTAACATGGGGCACTCCAAAGACTGATACGGTTCACGACTTGGCTGGCGAATAAGCGAAACTCAATGGAGTATAACCAAAACGAGGCACGGGATCGCATCACAGGGACAGGGTCGGACCCACGACTTGGAACGCGATGTTAGTGTCGATTGGCCAAAGGCACCAAATCCAGGGGCGCGTGTACAAGGTCCGGGCCTGTCCTGTTGTATGACGTAGCGACGTTAAACTACAGGACAGGCCCGCCCGTTGCGAACATGTCGTCTGTACGGTTGCATTGGGTTGGTGATTGGGCGTATCCGCAACGCGAAGTCATGGGGGCGACCCTGTCCCTGAGAGCTCACCCAGGGTATTCAACGTAAAATACGCCACACCCTCGATACCCGCTTCCTTCGCGGCGGCGATGTACTCCGGAATCTCCGAGGCCGACTTGATCTTACCGTGACTCGTCACCACGCCGAGGCAGAAGGTGAATCGCGCATCGCTCTCTTCCGGTTTCACGAGCGCACGGGCGTCCGCGAGGCGCTGGCGAAATACTTCCAAGTATTTCTCGCCATAGTTGTCCGTGTAGCAATAGCCGGAAACATTCACGATATCGAGATAGCCCGCCTTCGCCCAGTCGGCCCAGCGCTGCCCCACGTAATGACCGCTGGCCACGTGGGGCCCCCAGCAATAAAGCGCCAGCGTCGTGTCTGGCAGGGCGGCCTTGATATCCGCCATCAGCATCGTGAGCTGGGATTCTTTGAAACGCTGCCAGGGTGTGTCGCCGCGATCCGTGATGGCGTGTTTTCCGTCCGGATTCGCCGCAGCGAAGGCCGCCGCACCGACGGGATCGAGGTCCACGGGCTTGTTCGGGTAGCGCAGATAATCCAGCAGCACACCCTCGAGTTGATAGCGTGCCACGACCTCCTTCAGCATCCCGGTGATCCATGCACGCGCCTCGGGATTCGCGGCGGAAATGTAGCCGCCGAGTGCGCCGTCCTTCTCGCGCAGCGCCCACTCGGGATGTCTTAACAGAATGCCCGCGGGCGCATCGTGTCCACAGATCAGCACGGGTACTGCGGGGTATACGGTCAGGCCTGCGGCCCGCGCCGCATTGATATAGGCCCCGAGCGCGTCCCAGTCGCCATAGAGCGATTCGGGATGATACGTGCCGGGGTAATACGAGCGGCCCGACGAATCCGCCGCATAGGGCATAAGAATATTGAGCCCCGCGCGCTTGGCATTTGCAATGCTCTTGTCAATATCGGCGAGGCGCTTCTCCAACGAGTCGCCGGGAATAGCCACGCGGTGAAGATGTACATAGGCCGCGCGGAACGGTGCTTCGGCATAGGCGGACACGGTTGATAACAGTGCCGTCACCAGAAGGATGAAGCGAATCATCGATCCACCGCCGCAAAGGAAGTCAGCGACACGGTCCCTGTGCAGGGCCCGTAGACGCCATTGGCGAGGGCTAGATTGTCCTGATTGAACGTGCTGAGATTGGGCGTAGAACTGATTTCCGCATTACCGATGCCAACGCCATCCTGGGAGATAAGCATCTTCCCTTCAGCCATGGTGAATGTCAATTCAGTCTTCTCCTTCCACGTGAACGGCGCAGCCACCTGCCCTGGTGCGGTGAGCTTGTGCACCACGCCATACTCCGCCACGGCGGATTCCGGAATCACCGCCTGGACTTCCGGAATCCAGGGCGTGCCGCCTTTGTTCATCGTGGCAATGTACATGGAATCGTCAAAATTGCTCAGGCTGACGATGCGCTGACCCCAGGCGTTGTACGCGGGTGGCTTATCCTTCATCGCGCGAGCGTAGGGCTCCTGATCTTCGATGCTCAATTCGGGTTGGGTGAAGACCCGCGTGACGAAGGTCCAGGTTCCTGCCTCATGGTCAAAGCGCCACAACTCGCCCCAGGGCCACACGCCGACATACAGATAGCCGCCATAAATGGCCAGCGTCTGGGCCTCGCGCGCATTCGCCGACACGCCCTCGGGCACGGGAATCGCCGGTTCGAAAGGTTTCAGGCCCTCTTTATCGTATTGGAAGAGAGAACCGGTCGGGTATTGGCCGATGAGCACCTTGTCGTAGAAGCGGATCATGCTGTAGCCCTGCCAGCTCTTGCCGTCGGTAACGCGGTGGGTCGTCAGTTGGCCATCGCGATAGCTGTAGAACTCGCCCACGTTCGTGGTGATGAGTATCTCGCCGTCGTAGTTGCCCAGGGTGAACACGCTGCCGACAATGGGGAAAGACTTCGCGTTTTCCAAGGCAATCGTCTCACCGGGTTTCCAAGGCGCGACGTAGAGCATGTCGGGTTTCACATGGCAGACGACCATCTGGCCGTTCACATAATAGTAGCGCCCCGCGCCGAGGGTGGAGGTATAGATCGCCTCGCCGTTGTACGTGATGCGCTCGTTCTCAAAGATCAGGCGACCGTTGTTGACAAACTGCACACCGCCATAGGTTTCCGCCTGCGTGGCCCATTCGGCATCAATGGGTTTCCAGCCGCCATTGCTGTCCGGCGTGAGGTAGGGCGCGCGTCGACCGTAATTCCCCACCGCTACCAGCGTGTCGCCATCCACCTGGAGGCGCGCGGCGTTGTTATCCGATCCAAAAGGTTTGCCCAGGGGCGTGACGGTGGCTTCGGGCGCGGGGGATTTGTAGAAAAAAACCAACTGACGGTTATTGTCGCGCATGTACGTCGAATGCGCATCGTCGAAGCCCGCGCCGAGAATCATCCCTTTCTCTCCGAACTTGAGCTCGAAGAGCGTACCCACGCCCTGGCCGCGATCGGGGCCGGGTTGGAAGTTGAGTGAAATCGATACGCTTGGGTTGTCGAAATTGCCCGCATTGCGGACAGTCACGCCCGATCCGACCTCAACATTCTGCAACTCGGCGGGACACAAGCCAGCGAGGGCAAGGGCGACAGTGACGGCCAACAGATAGCGCATGGATTACTCCTTGATTGGGAGGGGACGGTGCAATGGGTACAACACACGCCTAACGATAGGGAAAGCCTGGGCGCCGGGTCAACTCTGGGGGGGAAGGGCCCCGGAGCATTGAAATAGCTCCCAGGGCCAATAGTATCCACAATCAGCGCCACTCGACATCGCGAGACTTACCGCGACCCTCGCGGGTACCGTGACACCAGGAGCGGCGCCAACGTGGCTTAGGCTTCCAGCCTGAGACAATGTCTACGCTAGCCACCAAAGTGCGCCTCAATCTGTTGGTGTACCGAGATCACTAAACACAAGACTCGGTGTCTTGACCAATGCAGGCACTGTCTCAGGCTGGAAGCCTAAGCCACGTTGGCGCGCGATTACCTTCCGCGTTGGCATGCAGATGATAGGGTTGTGCAGTGAACGCAGGTTCACAGTCCACCTCGAATGAATCGGCGCGCTGAATGGTAATCAAGATGTGCCACACATCTTGAGCCCGGTGTGCCACGATTCCATAAGACCCATACGACCCATACGACCCATAAGACCCATAAGACCCATAAGACCCATAAGACCCATAAGACCCATAAGACCCATAAGACCCATAAGACCCATAAGCACTCCCTCATCAACTTTGAACTATCAACTATCAACTGGAAAAAATGCTACACTCTCCCTGAAGCACGGCAGTTCCATCAGAAAATCGGTCACCACGAGGGCAACCACATGAGTATCAGCCAAGTCATCATCGGCACCTACCCGGAGGCCACAGCGGCCCACCTCGCCCGCGTGCGACTCGACGCCGAGGGTATTGAATCGTGGCTTGTCGACGAAAACTTCGCATCGACCTACCCCTTCTACACGCAGGTGATTGGCGGCGTGAAGCTGGCCGTCCGCGAGGACGATGCCCTCGCCGCGACGAGCGTCATTCAAGGCTTGGACGCCACGCAGCAAGCGCGCTACCAACAGAATCTCTCCCAGTGCCCCATGTGCGGCTCGAAAAACGTGGGGGAGAACGCCATGCGCTTCTTCTGGCTTCTGTTATTGACGTTTATGACCTGCGGGCTGTATCTCCCACTTTTCTATCGGCGCCACAAGTGCCAGGATTGCGGGCGCGTATGGTAGATGTGTGCGATAGCATTCTTTGCGTCTTCGCGCCTTTGCGTGGCATTCTGCTTTTCGCATACATAGGGGCTGGACCAGTTGTGAGGACTACACAGTGAGAATACTCTTGGTTTTACTGCTCGTGATGGTTGCCGTTGTTTCGGGCACCCAATCCCACGCCTGTTCCATGTTCACCCTCGTCCGCGACGGCATGGTGCTCATGGGCAATAACGAGGACTACGTCGAACCGGGCTATGTCTGGTTTGTCCCCGCGGCGGAGGGGCGGCTGGGGCGGGTCAATTTCGGTTTCAAGGATCGTTTCGCCCAGGGCGGCATGAATGAAAAAGGCCTCTGTTTCGATGCCGCCGTGACCGCCGAGGTGCCCTGGGCGCCCGACCCGGCAAAGAAAGATACGAAGAACCTCCTCGAACTCATTATGGACACCTGCGCTACGGTGGATGAGGCCGCAACCCTTTTCGAGGAGTACAACTGCAGGCACCTCGCCGGCGGACACTTCATGCTGGCCGATGCATCGGGGGCGTCCATCGTGGTCACGTGGCTCCCGGAGTCGGGCCTGAACATCGTGCTGCGCGAGGGCGACCATCAGCTCATCACCAACACCCGCCTGGCGGCCTCGGGTTTTCGTTGCGAGCGATTCGTGCTCGCGGAGCGCGTGCTGCGCGGTGAGCCGGGCGCGCCCGTGGACGTGGCAAAGAAGGCCCTGGACACCATCCACCAGCGCGGCCCCAAAGCCTTCACGAGCTATTCCAACATCTTCGATCTGAAAGCGCGCAAGGTGCACGTATTCAATCTCGCGAACTACGACGAGATGATTACCCTCGATCTCGCCGAAGAACTCGCAAAGGGTGAGCATCGGAATGCGCTGAAAGATCTTTTCCAGCACAGCCCGAAGCTGAAAAGCATCACCAGCGCCACGCCCCGAGTCTATGACACCCGCATCCAAATGTCCGACGAAGCGCTGACGCCCTTCCTGGGGCGCTATTCGGTGCTGGACGGCAAGACCATCATCACCATCGAGCGCGGGGAAGCGGGGCTGCTGCTGAATCCCGGCACGGGCAAGTCAGCCCACCTTTTCCCCGAAAGTGAAACGACTTTCCGGATTGTGGAGGGCGGCCAGATCACCTTTACGCGGTCGGCAGCGGGCGCGGTGGACGGGTTTGTCATGTATCGGAACGGCGATCACAAGGGTGTGCGGCTGTCCGGTGACTTGTCCGAGTAAAACGCAACGCAGACCCCAGGAGTGCGCAATGGAGCCGGTTCACGTAGCCATTACCCGATTGGTACAACCCGGAAAGGAAGCGGCGTTTGAGAAGGCCATGTATGCCTTCATCGAGCGTTCCATCGGCGTACACGGTGTCACCGGGGTACACCTGCTGCGGCCGGCGCCCGGCGCGGACAGCCGCGAATACGGCATCCTGCGCTCCTTCGAAAGCCGCGAGGCGCGCGACGCGTTCTACGCTTCCGACCTCTTCGCGGCGTGGGAAGAAGAAGTCGCGCCCCTGGTCGAGAGCGGCTGCAGCAAGCGAGAATTGCACGGACTCGAAGCCTTCTTTCAGCGGGGGGCCATTGGCGCACCGCCGCGATGGAAAATGGCGCTGCTCACATGGATGGGGGTGTTTCCCTCGGTGGTGGTGTGGTCCGCGATTTTACGCCCACCGCTCCACGCCTTGCCCGTGGTCGCCACCACCGCCGTGATCACCGGCTTCGTGGTGTTGACGCTGGCCTGGGGCGTGATGCCCGTGTTGACGAGAGCCTTCGCCCCATGGCTGAGGGCGGGCGACGCGTCGCCCATTTCGATGAAATAGTCAAAGCGCGCCAAGTCATACATTTCTATTCACAATTCCAGCTCCATCCGCCGGTGATCCGCCACCCGGCCCGCCGCGTTGACCAGCCTGCTCGGATTCTCCTTCACCACGCGATAGCCCAGTTGCGTGTAGAGCGCCTGAGCGCGGGGATTCTCCGCGGAAACGTCGAGCGCGCACAGGGTAGCGCCGAGGTCACGGCCTTCCGCGTGCATGTGCGCCATGATCCGCCGCCCAATGCCCCGGCCGCGCAGCGCGGGCAGCACGGCGACATTGCCGATATAGAACATATCCTGGCGCGACGGCGGCACGATGATTTTCTCGATTTGCAGCCCGCGCCGGATGACGCGGACAGCCCCGATGAGGCCATAGCAGTGAAAGATATGCCCCACGGCGGGCCAGAGAAAAGCCTTCGCCATGGCCCCGGTGTAGCCGACGGCCGTGCCCACGACTTCGCCATCCAGCTCCGCCACGCGATGGTAGCGCCAACTGAATTCGCCGCGCTCGCTCTTGAAAGCGTGGGCGATGAAGCCCTCGGCTCCGAGGCGTGTGCGATGGGAAAAGACAAAGTTGAAGGCGCTTGGTCCCGCGCTGAAGATAAGCGGTGCGGCCTGGGCCGCGTCTTCGCGGCGGGCGGGGCGAATTCTCACGGTCATGGCGCGTTCACCGGCACGGAGCTTTCCCCCGAGACTTGGCAACCAGATTGCATCGTCGCGGGTCTTGTTCTATAGTTGTGGAATGCATCCGCCGTAGGCGGGCGGATTCCCGTTATGTGAATTGGAGCGAGCGCCATGCCCAAGTATATCCCCTTTCCTTCCATCAGCGAGGCGGCGGGCAACAAGCCCAAGATCATCCGCGAGTATGTGGGGCTGGCCAACACCGGCACCGAGCACCTCAGCATCGCCCACATGAAGAGCCCTTCCGGCTGGGTGGAGCCGGGGCAGCGACCGGAGTTCGCGGAGTATACCGTAGTCCTCCATGGCCAGCTCCACGTCACCGACGAATCCGGCGAGACCGCCGTGGTCTCCGCGGGCGAGGCCATCATCACCTACAAGGGCGAGTGGATACAATACAGCACCCCCGGCGCGGAGGGCGCCGAGTATATCGCCGTGTGCATTCCCGCTTTCTCGCCCGACACCGTTCACCGCGACGGCGAATAGCCGACGTTTCACTTCCCTTCGATGTTTCGCGCGGGGCCAGGCTGCCCGGCCTTGTCCGCGAGGGCGCGGGCCGCGCGATCGCGAATCTGATCCAGCCCGGAGGAGGCCAGCACCGCGCCGCCCACAAGGGTGCCGCAGATGGGGAAGGGCAGGCCCACCACAATACCGCCCAGCAGGCCCTTGAAAAGCGCGCGGCTCCAGCGCTCCCGCGCCCAGTGGCGCTGAATCAGGCAGGTGCCCAGGCCGCCCACGGTGAAGCCCAGCACCACCGCAATCGGCAACGCCACCGCACCGGACACCACGGCCCCGGAGAAAAGCAGCCAGTCCAGCCCCAGGATCAGCCCGCCTGTGGCCGGGTGCAGAAAAGAGCCTCCGCCGTATTCCTGCTGCGATTGTTTCGTATCCATCCACGTACCTTCAGGTTAAGGGGAACTTCAAACCGAACCCCAGTATAGCGCTGGCGGCACTACAACGGGGAATGGTGGAATATTCACCCGTCGGACGCGGTGGCGGCACGCATGGCGTTGATGTCCTGTAGTATAAAGTTGCATAACACGCTAAAAATGGTAATACTTAGAATCCGGTAGTTGTTTCAGCGCAACAGTGGGGCCTTTTCGGCAGCACACGCGGAATTTCACGCCGTGTCCAAGGGTGTCCTACCCGTCCGGGGGACGACCTCGGGAGTTTCATGGACAGGGGCGCGCGGCGCGCGGGTTTCAAGGTGAGGAAGAGACCATGGGTTGGATTCTGACAGCGAAGTCTGGGGTGCATCGAGGTGTCCACTGGGCGATCGCGCCCGAACCCCTGGTTATCGGGCGGGGTCTGGGCTGCGATATCGTCATCAGCGATCCCGTCGTCTCGCGACGCCACTGCCGGGTCTACCAGCGCGACGACGCCGTCCACGTGGAGGATCTGGGCAGCAGCCACCTGACGCTCATCAACGGCGAAGCCGTGGAGAAGGGTGTCGTCGGTCCTGGAGACACCATCACCCTGGGCAACGCCGTCTTCATGGTTACTCGGGGCAAGGCGCCGGCCCGGCCGCCCGCCGGCAGCGAGCTGGGCGATGTCACCCTGAGCCTTTTCGATCACGCCGTGGAGTTTAACCGCGAAGACCTCTCCGCCACCCTGCTGGAGGGTAAGCCCCAGTCCCTCGCGGGTCTGGTGGAACTCTTCAAACTTGGTCGCGCCCTGAGCCAGTGCACCCGCCGCGCCGAACTCCACGAGCACTGCCTGGCGGCCATCGCACAGGCCCTGAGTCCCGACAGCACGGGAATCGCCTTGCGCGATGCGCCGCCCAAGGCCGCCAACCCGGATGCCGCCCCCCAGGGCCCCATCCACTGGCACCCGGAGCATATCGACCGCGACGGGTGCTTCCTCTCCGCCCTGGATAAAGTCCTGGGTGACAGGAAGGCTTTTCTCACGCCCATCCGCACCAAAGAGCAGGGGGCCCGGCGCCTGGACCTCATCATGGCCGCGCCCCTCTGCATCGGCGGGGAAGCCATCGGCGCGTTCATCGTCCGCAGCGCCGCGCGACAGCGCCCCTACGACGAAAGCGACCTCCACCTTTTCTTGTCCGTCGCACAGATTGCCGCGCCCTACTACAAGACCCTCGGCCACGTGGACGCGCTGAAGGACGAGGTCGCCGCGCTGGATGAAAGCCCCGCCGGGGGCTGGCCGCTGCTGGGCAAAAGCCGCGCCATCAAAGAGGCCCGGGGCCTCATCCGCGACATGGCCCGCACGCCGCTGAATGTCCTCATCACCGGCGAGACCGGCACGGGCAAAGAGCTGGCCGCTCAAATGCTCCACGAGGGCTCCCCCCGCGCCGCCGGACCCCTTATCTCGGTCAACTGCGCGGCCATCCCCGATCACCTCTTCGAGAGCGAGATGTTCGGCCACGAAAAAGGCGCCTTCACCTCCGCCGACAAGAAACGCCTCGGCCGATTCCCCCTGGCCCACCAGGGCACGCTCTTTCTCGATGAAATCGGTGAACTCTCCCTGGAAAACCAGGCCCGCCTCCTCCGCGTCCTCGAACGGGGCGTCTTTCACCCCGTCGGTGCCGAGCGCGAGTCCCACGCCGACGTCCGCGTCATCGCCGCCACCAACCGCGACCTCAAACGCGCCATCCACGACGGACGCTTCCGCCGCGACCTCTACCACCGCATCTGCGCCGTCGAAATCGAGCTGCCGCCCCTCCGCCAGCGCCCCAGCGATATCCCCCTCCTCGCCCAGCACTTCTTCCACGACTACACCACGCGCAACAAGCAGACCCGCCTCGGCATCAGCCCCGAAGCCATGGAACGCCTCGAAAAAGCGCCCTGGCCCGGCAACGTCCGGGAACTCCGCAACGCCATCGAGCGGGCCACGGCCCTCGCCAAAGGCGAACACATCACCCCCCACGACCTGGCCTTCCTCAACCACGCCGCCCAGCCCAACGACGACCTCGACCACCCCCACGGCAACGCACTGCTGCCCCTCGCCGAAGTCGAGCGCAAGCACATCGTGAAAGTCCTCGAAGCCTGCGGGTTCAACGTCAGCGCGGCGGCCCGAGTGCTCGGCGTGCACCGGAACACGCTACACAACAAGATCGCGGAGTATGGGATCGGGGGGTAGGGGGTTCGAAGCGTTCGGCGGTTGCGCAGGAAGTCGATTGGTATCGTCATTCGGCCCGAAGGGCCAGCGCAGTTTCCAGCCCCAGGCAACGCCTGGGGATATGAGATCATCCCATTTATTCGCCCTGAAAGGGCAAGGCAGTTCCCGATGGAAGGTCTGCGGCGCCAAGTAACTGCACTGCCCTTTCAGGGCGAGAACGAGAGCTGGCTACTTTTCCCTGGGCGTTGCCCAGGGCTGAAAGCTGCGCTGGCCCTTCGGGCCGAATAAGCACGCCTCATCAGGTCAACTATTGAGCCGCGCCCAGGCGTGAGATAGGCCTGGTTGCGAAGGATGTACGGGGTACCTTCAACTTCCTTTCCCACATCCATGTGTACGGGCACGGGAACGGAACGCCTACCGGTCTCGCAAGGGCGCAGGGCGGTGTATCGCGACCTGACATAGGCCCTGCTGTGGCGAGGGTGACCCCACGGGGCGTCGTGACCCATGTGCCCGGCGCTGAGGGGGCGTTCGTCGTCCGCGTGTGCTTCCGAAAGGTGCTGCTTACCCTGGGGCGCGAAGATTTCTGGGAACTCGGCGAGGAGGACCTCCAGGGCGGTCGGGCGGCAATCCGACGCGGACGCCGGCGCCAGCACGGGCACCGCCTCAGGGGCGGCGTTCTCCCGCGTCGCGGGCGCCTGGGCCACGGATTCCGCCGGGACGGGAACGTCCACCGGCGCGGCGGGCGTCTCGGCCCGGAATCGCAGGCTCCGGAGATTCTCCAACGGCGTGGCGCGGGCTCGGCGCTCCTCCTCGGTCAGCTTGGGGACAAAGATCTTGGCTTTGTAGCGCGGGTCGTAGGGCTGGTTGATGGGCATGGTGGATCTCCGTGGTTGGTAGGATTCCGGGTGCGGGGCGTGATGGATCCCCCACTATAAGATAGGATGAGACGTTGCACTTTTGGGTGGGGAAGGGGTAGGCGGGGAGGGGGGGAATTCATGAGTAGTTCCCCATACATCGAGAAAGCCCCTTGAGATCGAATCCTACTCCGGACTTAAGACTGCGCGGCGCACAAATATTGTGCACTGGTTCTGCATGCTTTCGAGGCACTTGAATGTTTCAAAAGGGCGACTCGATTCACGACCTATGGCATGCGGACGCAAAAATGTAGTGGAGTGCGGCTGTGGTAGTTGATGTTCGGACTGCTTAATCCGCCCAAGCTTAGTCCCAGACAAGTACATTCTGGCTCGGCACACTTCCTGCTGTCCTGCTGCGGTGAAGTGCTATACAAAGAGGCGCACTGGCTTGACGCTTTCTCAACAAGACGGTCACTGTGCTTTAACTTGAGGAGTCAACAAATGAAACTCTCACGCCGTCTAATTCGCCTCGCGTCCACCACCATCGTCCCACTCGTCATTCTTGCTGGGTGCGCGAGCTTTAACGTCCGAAAGATACCCAATGAGTCGCAATATTCGGACGCGTACTGGAACGACAAGAAGCAGCAGCAGGCAGATCGGATAAATGGATTTCGCTACTACTTGCCGCGACCCTATGTAGCAGTCAAACAGGAGTTTCCAGTCTCTGGCGGCGAATTTTTTGTGACGGGTACGGTTTCGTCCGATGATGAGTTGATAAGCATAAATACGAAAAGTCTGAGTGAAGAGGGAAAATCAGCTTTAGGAACTGTTGGGGCTACAGACGCGGATGGATGCATCAGACTAAGCACTAGCTCGATTGGATTTGCCTCATTCTCTGGCGAGCAGGGACTGCTTCAGCGAGAGTCAGAAATGAATAGTAGTGCCGATTACAGTGCAGAACTGACGTCAACAGGGACACCCGCAAAAGCGATAGCGGCACAGGCCGAACACCTGGCAGCCACAGTCAGTCCAGGAACCATGGCGCCAGACTCCAAAGCGGTGAGTCTCTCAGCGACAATCGTGGCAAGCGCCCCATTTGTCGGGAAGTTGGCGAATGTACAATTGGCGCTCGTTCCACTTGATGCAAGCGGCGTACCCCTTCCGGCCGAAGCGATTCGGCTAACAAGCACAAAAGAGAACAAAGTATATGAAGCTGACAAATCGCCAGGTGAATACGCTGCGACCGCCGACAGGGACACGGTAAAAAGCGACAAGACGAGATACTTTGCAGTGGGAGTGATTATGAAAGCCACAGAACGCGGCAAGACCGAAGCCACGGAGGTGCTGTTTCATCGGACGGGATATGACCTTACAGTGATTGCGGCACCCGCCAAGAAGGGAGATGAAAACAAGGAAGACACTCCGCCCCTCTCCACCGTTACGGGTGAAACCTCAGGTGACCCTACTACGAGCCCGCTTATCAAACTCGATGGTAACAACTTCTTCGATGTGCTTCTTCTGCCTGACTTCGAGGAGCAGTATGCGATGAAGACGCGCGGAATAAAGCAAAGCGTCAACTTCGGTTTCGAAAATGGCTGGATGGTCGAGAAGGCGAACTACCAAGTCGATAACAGCAAGCTTGCCGAGTTCCTCACAACTACAGCCCAGAAGGTACTGAGCGCGGGTGCCGGAGGCGCGCCAGGACTCTTCGGGGGACTTGGAAAAGAGCTGATCGGTCAGACTCTAAAGGACAAACTCATGAACCTTAAGAGGCCGAACGGTTTGTCCCCCTCTTTTGAAGTATCTGAAGTGACTGCAGAGAGAACCGTGACTCTAAAGGTATCGTGGGTGGCGACCGCAGCCCCTGGACTCTATCCGATTCTAAAGCTTAACGAGAACTTTCGTGAACAGGCTTGGGAAAACCCCGAACACATCGAGATTCCGTTTCGCCCTTACACCCGCATTGCATTCAACGTGAAGCGAACAGTTGATATCACGGCAGTAGGCGTCGGTGCGCCGTGAGAAATTCTCACTTTCGGAGTCTTAGCAGAGTCGGAGCAATGTGGCGAAAAGCAAAGAACGACTCAACGCAGGGAGGTGCCGGTACACCATGTTCTGGATGACATAAGCTAGTCGGCAGTGAAATTCTCGAATAGAACCGAGTTGCCTGAAACCCCCTTAGCGACTCTCAACGATTGGAGCTTTGTAATGAAAGTAAGTGACGTCAAAGACCTCAGTGACTTCAAAGAAGCCTTGGAGGCTTTGGGTTTCAGTGGGGAAACCAGTTTGGAACAGTTTATCGGGGCAGCTCAAGTTGCCGGGCCAGAGTTGGCTAAATACTTGGGAGTATCGGTAAGCACATTGGTCAACACGGCGAATACGATCATGGGATCTGCGAATGCTATTCCCCAATCCGCACTGAACTCGATCAGTCACGCGACATATTCGTTGGGAGTTGCCATCGACCACGTGCCGTTACCCAGTACCGCTCCCAGTGTCATACTACCGCTCGCTACACCAGTGAGCAGTGTGAACTTGATACCGCAATTGCCTCCGGTACGCAACCAAGAGTCACGTGGCACGTGTGTCGCACATGCGGCACTTGCCGCTCATGAACATTTTCTGACGGTTGAGGGCGCTTTTCATGAACTTTCGGAACAGTTCCTGTATTGGAATTGTAAGCGTAATGATGGAATTCCCAACACTGAGGGAACTTGGCTGGCCGTTGCTCTTCCACTGCTTCAGCTAGAGGGAGCTTGCTTGGAATCTACGTGGCCCTATAATCCCACGCCCATTCCAGGCAATGAAGGGCAAGGTCCTCCACCAGGAGGAGCCCAGCTTGAAGCCCTTACCTATCGTGCGCCGACCTACAAGCGTATCGCGCCAACTTCTGTCTCTGATATTAAGAATGAACTGGCCAACGGGCGCTGTGTAGCTTTCTCCGTCCCGGTGTTCAATTCGTGGCTGAGAAGCCAGTGGGTGGCCTACAGCGGAGATATTACAATGCCAGTTCCGGGCGAAGTACGTTCGGGAGGTCACGCCATGTGTATGGTCGGTTATATAGACTTGCCAAATCCAGGACTTGGGGGAGGGCGATTTATCATCCGCAACAGCTGGGGAACAAACTGGGGCATTAACGCGTCCAATGGCGGCGTTCCAACGCCCGGCTATGGAACGATTCCATATGCCTATATTGACAGGATGGGCTCGGAGGCGTACTCTATCAGTAACTAGTCTCTTGTAGGGTAAGCTCGCCATGTACGATGATTTTGTGGTCACTCTGCCTCTGTCTGCTCAAGAAAAGGAGGTCATATATCGCCTGGGCGCGCCTAACGCAGCCGCGCTCTTGTCGATGATGCGAGCGACTCCCGAGTCGTTTGATGCACTACTCGGTTCGGAGCGCACTCGGGAGCTGCAGAACGTGTTGGAGGGTTCGGTCAGTCAAGCGGAAAGAGATATAGTTGACGCCCCGTTGGAACCGACTTTCTACACCGGTGCGCTCGTGGATCGAGAACCGCCGTCGATACCTCGACCCAGATTCAACGTCAAAGAAAGAGACTATCTTTTTGATCAGCTCCAACATTTGAGAAGCCAAGAAGAACACTCCGCAAGTACAAAGCAGCACATTACCGAGATCGAGCAAAAGCTGAACTCTATGTTAGAAGATCATAAACCTACCAAGGGCGAAGCTTAATAACTTCGCCCTTGGTGCTTCAATATCCGTGCCATACGATTATTTCCCGTTCCCAAGCGTCGTTAAGCTCCGCTTGGGAATGCGGTCCTCGGCGCTCCGCCCCGAAGATTTCAGGTTGAGGGCGCGTCTCATTTCCTCCTGTCAAGCCCTCATGCAGTCCAAACAAAAGCTCCAAGCGCTCGCGCTTAGTCTGGAATTTCACCCTCCGATAGCAGCGGTCTACGGCGCGGTCGAGGTACTGGTGGGCCTTTAACAGGGGAGCGGGCATGTAGAGCCGGGCGTAGAGGTCGGCGAGGGTGGCGCCGTTGTCGAGGTGGGGCTGGCGGGCGTCGAGGACGCTCTGGGCGTATTCTTCTACTTCTGACTTGTTCCCAAGCTCCGCTTGGGAATGCATGTTCCGAAGCTCTGCTTCGATCACCCGAAGTATAGTCTTGGTGAGTCCGGATGGACAGCGTGTTGCGGAGCGGAGCGTCGACGACTGCAACCCGGACCCTACTCCGATTGCTCTGTTCCAAGGTCAATACATGTGATGAGATTCTCCCAGTTTCTTTGTAGCTCATACTTCTGCGTCCGTCTCTCCCCGGTCGTGTCGACGTACTCTATTCGGAAAGTCGCAGTCGGCCAATTCTCCGGCCCGTTCCAGTTCGTTGTGCTGTTGTCCTTTGTAAAGGCTATAGAGAGTTTCGCTTCGGTAGGTAGGATGGGGCATGGATCCGTTATCAGCCCTCCCACTGTTATGCCCGACTCCAGGAATACTTTCACTTCAGTTACCATTGATCCGAGATTCGTTGCTGAGAATCTCCAGGCTTCGATGCCTTCGATGTGGTGGTCTCCATCGTGTCGTTTCCAAGGATACAAGGTAAGGGTCGCGGCCCGCCGTTCCCGTGCCTCGCGTGCGCACTTCTCTGATTTGGTTAGTTCCAATATCGCCTGCTGCGCCGCGGCTGTTTTCTCGAATTCTTTTCGACTCTTTTCCAGCTCCTCGAATTGAAGTTTCAATTCTTCGCGCTGCATGAGGACGGTGACAATGAGGGCCGCAAATGCCAATCCTGAGAACAGCGTATTGATTGCCCCGAACATGTCGCCGAACGAACCACGCTGCTGATCACCCTGCCAGGCCTGGATTCCAATGTACCCTCCAACTTGGACTATCAGCACGAAAGCTACTATCCAGCAAAAGGTTCGCAGCCACTTTCTCTCGATCGATTCTTGACTATCGTTCGCCATGTTCACCTTTTCTCCCATTGGATGCCTTTGTCTACCATTGCTGGTTCAATTCGTCATTTCCTCATACAACCCAAACAAAAACTCCACGCGTTCCCTTTCCGTATCGAATTTTCTTTGCGGTAGCAGCGGTCTACGGCGCGGTCGAGGTTCTGGTGGGCTTTGAGGAGGGGTGCGGGCATGTAGAGGGGGGCGTAGAGATCGGGGAGGGTGGCGCCGTTGTCCAGGTGGGGCTGGCGGGCGTCGAGGACGCTCTGGGCGAATTCTTCTACGCAACTTCACTCCTTTCTTACGAATTTCAACGACCTTGAAAGGTCCGTGGCCCATTCTTCATCGGCAGAGTCGGAAACTATATCCGTGCCATCAACACACTGCCGTCGCTCTAGTCTGTTTAGCGCCTCCGGAAATTGACCATTGAAACGTGGATGGCAGTAGAGTACCGGACCGTACACGGAGGTATAGCCAACACGGTAGGCGAGGATGCCCGCGAATGTAGGCTCAACTTCACTGTTGCCCGCGAACAACCCGCCATTTCTGAAATGAGAAATAATTCTACCCGAGGAATCGAACGATTCGGTCGTACGTCCATACAGCGCTGAATCAAAATCATCTAGTGCGTCATCCCATATGTATTGGACCGCGAGCAAAGCCGGTAGAGACTCGCCTATTTTCTGTTTTATCTGATTCCGCTTTTCCCGAAATTTCTGCTCAAGAATTGCTTCGAAATTAGAGAGGTAGGCAGCGGAACCTTCTGCCAAGACTGGTGGTGAATTACGTGGACGCGGGATCAAACGAAATCGAATGAGTCCGGTCGGAAGTTTGTCTTGAAGATACAGATCAACCCCGGGTTCGGGAGGTGGAAGGGTTGCCATAATCCTTTTGACCCTCGCCCTAAATTCACGCTTCGAATCGTTCGGACCAACGTTCGGAAGCTGAGCTATCATGACGCTCCAGCCATCGGGTACGAAGCTCTCAACGATGTCGGTCAACGGGTTTCGAAGCTTAAACTCTTCACCGAATGGAGCGTCAAAGTTTGGGCTAACAGCCTCTACAATTATAGTGCCATCCGGGAAGTGGGCGTGAAAATCGGGTCGTCTGCCACTGCTAAGCTGTTTTTCAACCTCAATCGTTGCCCCAACGGTCTGCAACGTGCGCCCGACGATTAACTCAAAGAACGCACTGAAATATCGGGAACAAAGCGCATCGTAGGTGCCCTTCTGGGCTTCGGCTGGTAGCATCGAGATGTTTTCATTCAGAAAACGACGTGTCTCACGGGCTCGATGTCTTGTGGAGCGAGCGAGATATTGGACTGGATCTTCACCTCTGCGCAATGCAGAGTCGTCTAGAGCGTTCGGCTCTGGAAACCAAATTTGCATGCCTTTTCTCGATTCTATTGGTCCGGTCAAGTTTTTGCCGTGGGTTCTCTCAGCAATTTGTCATCTCCTCATATAACCCAAACAAAAACTCCACGCGCTCGCGCTCGGTCTCGAATTTCTCTTTTCTGTTGCAGCGGTCCACGGTGCGGTCGAGGTTTTGGTGGATCTTTAACAGGGGTGCGGGCATGTAGAGGGGGGCGTAGAGGTCGGCGAGGGTTGCGCCGTTGTCGAGGTGGGGCTGGCGGGCGTCGAGGACGCTCTTGGTGCATTCTGAGACTTTGACGCGTTGGCGGATTTCGTTCCAGGATAGACTGGGCACGGATGGGGCTCCCCTTTGGTGATTGCCGGTTTATTACTGCTACAGAAGGGTACAGGATATGGGGGGCGGGCGCAAGGGAATTGAGAATTATGAATTACGAATTATGAATTAGTTTCTGTGTCGAATAGCCGTTTCTGGCGCATCCTTCGGAGTTTTTCTCATTCCTAGTTCAGTGTAGCTCTTCTGGATGGCGTCCATAATGCTGCATTTCGTCATCGAACGTCGATTTCCGACGCCTCGGGACGCATCCCTCCGTCGCCCCGCGTTAACCATTCAAAATCGAAGCCGATTTTCTATGTCTCTGCGAGCAGAACGAGGTTGTGGCAGAACACCGCACAGCCCACGCTCGACGCAAAATTCTTATAACCCTTAAAAAGGCATCGATTCAGCTTGAAGGCGCGTTTTAACACGGATATCGTCCCTTCGACACCGGCGCGGAAGGCTTGGCCTGCCTTGAACTCTTCACCGTGCTCTCGCTCTTCCTCTTTCTTGGTCCGCCGGCCCTTCTTGCAGATGGATACGGTCGTGATCTTCTTCTCAAGCCCTTTCAGTTGTTCGACACTCGCATAGAATCCTTTGTCGGCAGCAAGCGTGTCGGGTAGCTTGCCGAACAAGGAGCGATGGGCCTCGAGCGTCGCCTCCAAGAGGTCTTTGTCCTCCTCGCGCTCCGGCATCACTTTGTAGTGGGTGATGAACTTCTCGCCCGTCTGAGCGATCAACACCTTATGACCAAACTCGACCGGCTTCCCGGCCTTGCCCCGCTTCAAGAGTTCGGTGTGCTCCTCAAAGAGGCTGTAGACCTTCTCGTTCGAAGGAACAATCTCGCCATCGAATATGCGGCGCTGGGCCTGGTCGACGATTCGCTCGGCGACGGGGGTGTACAGGACAAGTTCCGACACCTCAAGGATTGCGTGCGCGAATAGCTTTTGAACTTCGTTGCTGATCCCGGCAATCCACGCCACCCGCTCTATGAGGAGTCGATAAGTGCGTTTCACCTGTCGCTGCGTTGCCTTGCTGCGGCTCTTGGCGTTGCGGGCGATGTAGAAGGCGAGTTTCTTGACCTTTTTGTCGTGGTAGCGGTGCGTAAGGCCCAATTTCGGGCACGCCTTTTGAAGGCGGCGCAGCGTACGGCACAGAACCCGGAAACTGTCCCACAAGAGCGAAGAATCGGTGGGGTAGTGAATATTGGACTCATACGCCGTCGAGTCCGTGCGCAACTTCTCGCCACTGATCCACGCCTTCTTCTTCGCGTGCCGCGCCAACGACTGGTTCACCGCATGCCAGGTTTCCCCTGACAACGCGGCAAAAGCCTTGCCCACAAAGGAAAAATCCATCATCGGCTTCGCGAAACCCAGCCCCACGAAGCTGCGTAGGAAATCACTATTCTCGATCCGAACCACCACGTCCCGGTAACTGTCCTGCTCCACAAACATCACCACCAGGCATCGTAGAATCTCTTCAGAAGTATAACCGCTGCAACGGCCCTTTTCAGAAGTCGAGAGCCATCGGCAGAAATCCGAATGCACCAAATCAAGCACCGCCGGGTTCGCCAGCAACAGCGCATTGATGGACCCGTACTTCTTGCGGTACGACGCCACCACTTTCGTCGGGCTTGACGGAAGCTCAAAATCCAGGTAAATTTGACGCACAGTCTTCATTCGCATGGCCTGCTCCTTTCTGTGATTGCCGTCACAGATGTTTTGTCCAAAGGGAGTAGGCCATTCGTTTATCATTTTGTCAATTCAGCTTTCCGCCACAGAAACTATCTATCCGTCGTGGCGGCGGCCCTGGCGGGGCTTTGTTTCTGGCAGGCGGCGAGTTATCCCTGGCTGCTGATGGCGGGCTCGTTTTTTTGCTATGCGCGGCTGTGGTTCAACATGCTCGATGGTATGGTGGCGCTGGCCTCTGGCAAGGCGAGCCTGAACGGCGAGATCGTGAATGAAGTACCGGACCGCGTGTCCGATGTGATGATCTTCGCGGGTGTGGCGCATAGTGGGTTGTGCCTGGTGCCTTTGGGCTATTGGGCGGCGATCCTGGCGGTGTTCACGGCGTATATCGGTATTTTTGGCCAGGCCGTTGGTGTGCAGCGGGAGTTCAGCGGCATCATGGCCAAGCCGTGGCGCATGGTGACGCTCCACATTGGCGCGACGATCCTGCTGCTCCAGCTTTGGGGCGGGTGGCATCTGCCCACGGTGTGGAATCTGACCGTGATGGACTGGACGCTGATCGTCGTGATTGCGGGCTGCCTGCAGACGGTTGTTGTTCGCCTGCGGCGTATCATCGACGCGCTCAACCGCAAGGCGGCGTCATGAATTTCCAAGCCGCGCTGCACGACCCGAGTGTTCGCTTCCTCGGCGGTTTCATCTTTGGCGCGCTCATTGTCGCGGGTCTGGCTTTGCTGCTGCTGAAGTACGCCCTCGGGAAGAACGTCACGTCCGTGTGGCGCATCTACCAGGGCTGGCTGATCATGATCCCGACGGTGCTGGCGGCCGTTTTGTTCGGGCGCGAGGCCACCATCACACTTTTCTCCATTGTGGCCTTCATCGGCTTTCGCGAGTTCGCCCGGGCCACGGGACTCTACCGCGACTGGTGGATGACGGGCTCGGTCTATGTGTCCATCGGCGCGATTTTTTTTATCGCAATCCTTACCGATCCCTACAATGGTCGCCCCGGCTGGTTCGGCATGTTCCGCACGTTGCCGGTCTATGCCATCGCGCTGATACTGACGATCCCGATTCTGCGCAACCGCAGCAAAGGCCAGTTGCAAATGGTGTCGCTCGCGATGGTGGGCTTCGTGTATATCGCGTGGATGTTTGGTCACTTGACCTTCCTCGCGAATGCCGACCGGCCCTACGCCTATCTGCTCTTTCTCATTGTGGCGGTGGAGATCAACGACATTGCGGCCTTCTGCTTCGGCAAGGCCTTTGGTCGCCACAAACTGCGCGACCAAATCAGTCCGAACAAGACGTGGGAAGGCTCTCTCGGCGCGCTCGCCGTATCCATGGTTTTTCCGTGGATCGCCGCACCGTGCCTGCCCCACTTTGGGTCACTGCAACTGATCATCACGGGACTCATCGTAGGCATCGGCGGGCAATTGGGCGATCTTTCCATCAGTGTCATCAAGCGCGACATCAACATCAAGGACACGGGCGCGCTCATACCCGGTCACGGGGGGATCCTGGATCGCATTGACAGCCTGATCTTCACCGCGCCCCTCTTCCTGCACATGGTGAACTGGTTCTACGGCCTCTACGGCGTGCGATAGGAGCCCGCTATGGATGAATGGCACTACGATAGCGCGCGCGATCTGGACAAGAATCTGGCGGATGGACTGCGCGACTTTCCCCGCGAGCCGTCCATGTGGATCTTCGCCACGCGATCCGCCGCGGGACTGTTTATTCGCGGTTGCCTGAAGCTCTTCCATGGCTTTCGCGTCACCGGACTGGAGAATATTCCAAACGACTCCGCCTTCGTCCTCGTGGCCAACCATTCGAGTCACTGGGACGCGATTTGTCTAATCTCCATGCTGCCCTTTCGCATGCGCCACCGCATCTTTCCGGCGGCGGCGGCCGACTACTTCTTCACCGCCCTCCCGCGCGTCATGTTTTCCTCGATCATTGTAAACGCTTTGCCTTTTCACCGGACGGCGGGCCCGCAGCAGAGCCTGAAGATCTGCCAGCAGTTGCTCAAGACGCCGGGCAACGTATTGATCCTCTTTCCCGAGGGCACGCGATCCAGGTCGGGGGCGTTGGGCGAGTTTAAGCCCGGTATCGGTCTCCTACTGCGCGGTTGTGCCGTGCCTGTGCTGCCCTGCGCGATCAAGGGGGCCTTTGAAAGCTGGCCCAAGGGACGGCGGCTGCCAAGGCTCACGCGGTTGAGCGTGGTCGTTGGGAAGCCCATGAGTTTCGATCAGGTGGCACCAGGCAAAGGCGGGGCCAAAGAGATAGCACAACAACTGCAGGGGGCGGTTCAGGACCTGCTGGAGGCTGAAGATGACTGAGCATGGCGATACCGGTTTGGGAATCTATCGCGACCTGTTGGGTGACATCAAGAGCCGCGTCCGCGCCGCGCAGGGTCGTGCGGCTCTGTCCGCAAATGCAGAGATGATTCTGCTGTATTGGGATGTGGGACGAATGATCTTAGAGCGCCAAGAGCGAGAGGGGTGGGGTACAAATGTTATTCCACGTTTGGCCGTTGATTTGAAGAACGAATTGCCGGAGGAGAAAGGGTTTTCAGAGCGCAATCTCGGCTACATGATTCAGTTTGCGCGTGAATACGGACCACCGTCAATTTTGCAGCAGGCTGCTGCAAAATTGACTTTTCAAGAAGATGAAAGTGATAAAAGTGAGCAAAAGTCTTCATTGCCAATTTTGCAGCAGCCTGCTGCAAAAATACGACACCTCCCGGAGAGCCCCCTCATTTCTACGAAGCTGGCAGTCGGGTTGCCGTGGTTTCACCATGTTGTATTGATTCAGAAGATAAAAGATCTCCCGACTCGCCTGTGGTACGCCCAGCAGGCCCTGGAACAAGGCTGGAGCCGGGCCACGCTGACAACCCAAATCAAAAACTGCGCCCACGAACGCCAAGGCGGCGCGGTGACCAATTTTGACCGGACCCTGCCCGCTGCGCATGCGGAAATTGCCACCCAGCTCTTAAAAGACCCCTATGTGTTCGATTTTCTGACCTTGGCGGAGCCCTTCCAAGAGCGGGAGCTGGAGGTGGGCCTGTTGACCCATATTCAGAAGTTCCTGCTGGAGTTGGGGCGTGGCTTTGCCTTTGTCGGGCGACAGTACCGGCTGGACGTGGGCGAGAAGGAGTTCTATCTTGACCTCCTTTTCTACCACCTCCATGTGCGCTGCTTCGTCGCTATCGATTTGAAGAAGGGCGACTTCAAGCCGGAGTACGCAGGCAAGATGAATTTCTACTGCTCGGCGGTGGATGACCAACTCCGTCATGAACACGATGCGCCTACCGTGGGTCTCATTCTCTGCCAGAACAAAGACCGCGTGGTCGCGGAGTATGCCCTACGCGATATTCACAAGCCCATTGGCGTTGCGGACTACGAACTCACCCGCGCGCTTCCGGCCAACCTGGCCTCCAGCCTGCCGAGTATCGAAGAGATCGAGGCGGAGCTGACGGAAACCTTGCGGAATGAGGCTGATTGAAGTTTCAACCCACACCCGGGACCTGCTCCAGCATACGTAGGAGGCTGTCTGGGCTGAAAGGCTTATGGAGCACGCTCTTGAGGTCAATCTTGCCTTTCTCATGCGCAGTTGCTATGGCCTCCTCATCAAATCCAGAGATGGGAACAATTCGCAGGTCGGGTCGTGCTTCGCGCACGGCGCTGAATACCTCCGCGCCGCTGGCACCGGGGAGGCGCAGGTCGAGGACCATGGCGTCGAAGGGTTCTTCCAGACAGCGCCGAATCGCCGTCTTCCCGTCGAAGCAGGAGCGCACAGAGAAGCCTGCCACCTCGAGCACGTCGCGGACTTCTCTCGCGAAATCCACGTCGTCGTCCACGATGAGCACGCGGGCGTCCTGTCGCACGCGGTTCAGCAGGGCCTCGACTTCGCCAAAGGCGAGGGGCTTGTGAAAGGAGCCGATCACACCGGTCTCGGTGGCCACGTCCATGAGGTTGTCGAGGCTGTAGGCGGTCATCATGACGACCTTTGCGCCCGGGAAGCGCCGACGGAATTCCCGGAAGCTTTCGACGCCGTTCCAGCCGGGCAGCTTCACATCCATGAAGGTCACGTCGAATTCGCTTTCGGTAAACAGTTCCAGCGCTTCTTCGCCGGAATGGGCCACGGCGGTTTCGTGGCCATGGAGTTGCAGCACGTCGGCCACGCCCTCGGCGAAGTCGCGGTCGTCATCCACCACCAATATGCGAAGATTCTTCATGTCATGTTTTCTCCAGTACCGATGCGGGGAACCACAACGTTGCCGTGGTTCCGCGATTCAGTTCGCTTACAATCTCGACGTTGCCGCCGTGCTGTTCCATGGTTTTCTTTACAATCGGCAGACCCAGGCCCACGCCGAAGGTGCGCGTGCTGAACATGGGCTCAAATATCTTATCGAGAATTTCCGGGGCGATTCCCGGCCCGGTATCGTTCACGCGGACTTCCACCCGGGAGCCTGTGTCTTCAGACTCGATGCGGAGTATGCACGGCGTCCGCCCGTCCTGTCGCTCCATCATGGACTGGCAGGCGTTGCTAAGCAAATTCACGATGCAGCCTTGAATGTGATTTCGGTCGATGGGCAGGGTTGCGCCCGAACTCAGCGAACATGATACCGCCACACCCGTGGGAAAATTGAAATCGTCCAGCACTTGCGCCAGCCAGGAGTCGAGGGGCGTTTCCACACGGTTGGGCGCGCGGGTGCGGGTGTAGTCCAGCAACTCGCCGATGATTCGATTACACCGCACTATACTCCGGTCGGCGCGGTCGAGCGAGCTGGAAACAGCATCGCTTTGATCGCCGAGTCGCTTGCGCAGGGCGTAGATCGAGGTTTGGATGGTGCCAAGGGGATTGCGAATCTCGTGGCTGACCGTGGCGATGACCTGGCCCAGGGTGGCGAGGCGCTCATTGCGGAGCAACTCCGCCTCCAGGGCTTGGCGCTGCCGCACCTGCTCTTGGAGTTTCTCGGCCATCGCGTCAAACTTGGCGCCCAGCGCGCCCAGCTCATCGGCGGCGCCGAGGTTGAGCCGGTGGGCGAAATCTCCCGCGCCGACACGTTCCGTCCCCGCGCGAAGCTGGTCCAGGGAACGAAGCATGGAGCGAACGGTGTGGAACGCGCCCGCGACGGTGGCGAGCAGGACGGCGCAAATCACGGCTATGCCGCCCGCGCCCGCCGACGCGGTGGAACTGGAAAGTTCCAACAGCATATTCCGCAGTTCGGCGACTTCCGAGTTCAGACTCTCCTCGAGGATTGGCAGCAGTTCATTCTGGAGCGCAGGCATCCAGGTCTCGGCGGCTCGTGTACGCGCATCGTCGATGCGTCCGTGGCGCTCATCCTCCAGGAGCAGATTGACATGCTCCTGGAGCATTCTGTTGGCGACGACGAATTTTTCGTAGTGAGGTGGCGCGGGTTCGCCGGAGACCTCCACATAGGCTTCCGTGGCCCTGAGCCAGGCTCCCATCGTTTCATTCAGGGAAACGGTGGTGCTGATTATCTCACGGTCGATTTCAGGCGAGGCGTCGGCCAGGAGCAAGGCGATGCGGCTGGCTTGGCGCTGGAGGCGATCCCGCACCAGGTGCGCGGCGCGGATTTCGGCGAGGGTGGCGCGGGCCGTGGCAAGCTGACCTGGACCGATTCGAGCGATCCAGGGGGTGGTGCCCATGCTGAGCAATATTCCGTCAAAGGCGGTGCTCATCTCGCCAAGATCGTCAACAAAGAGTACCCGTACGCCCGAATCCAGGAGTTGGTCGAAGACGGCGGGATCCGGCGCAGCCTTAGCGTCGAGTGCCGTTCGGAGCCTCTCGAGCTCCGTTTGAAAATCCTGTGCCAGGACTTTAATTTGTGCCAGGTCGTCGGCTTCGTCTCCAATGCCTGCTTGAATCGCGAGGTCTGACGCGGCACTCCAGGCATCAAATGCACGCTCGCAGCCCAGGGCCAGCTCCTCTACTTCGCCGGGTGCGCCGGCGCCGGTGCTCTGCCGATAGAGCACCAGGAGCCGCAGTCGGGCAATTGCCGCCGAAGTGCCCGCCGCCCGTACAAGCTCGTCGAGGACAACATCGGCCTCGCGAAGTCGCTGGCGCGTGTCCAGGTAGGCCGATGCGAGGTAGACGAGCACGGTGGCCGAGATGAGCACGAGCGCGGAGACGAGCAGGAGGAGCCGATAACGGATGCTCATGGTGGATTGAACCTCTCCAGGGGAACGGAGAATTCTACGTGGTGTGGCATGGGGTGGCTCCTTCCAGGTTCGCAACCATGGTACCACGAAGGTTAGCCCGGATATTTCACCACCCGGGGAGCCATCGCGCTTGTAGGTCGTTTTTTTGATTTTGATGCGGATTTTTGGGCGGCGGGTGGCCTCTCGGTCGCTTTGTATCGGCGTATTGACACACCTCCCCCTACCCCCACAGGTTCTTATCGCGCCGGCCGGTCGATTTTGTCGACCTTGGCCCCTGGGGGTGGCGCTGGCGGGTGGCTATGCCGCGCGAGGCCGTGCCTGAAGGGCTTCCCACGCCTTGACGAAGATCTCCTGGAAGGGGCAGGCGTCGGGCATCTGAAGGACGATGCGTCGCACGCTCACCTTGAGACTTACGGCTATTTTGAATAGCTTGAGACGAATGGTTCCGCAAGTCGCGCTGGCCATTTCCGTCGCGGCCAGCGTGGTGGCGCGCATTCGGTTCATGAGGATGTAGGCCATGCTGGAGAACCACAGGCGCAGTTGATTGGCCCGCATGGTGTGGGTGCTGGTGCGGTCGGCGAACAGGTCGAGCTGTTGTTCCTTAATCCGGTTCTCCATATCGCCACGGGCACAGTAGTGCTTCTCGTAGAGGGCGTCGGGCGTTGCATAGTCTTCGGGCAGGTTGGTGACGATGAAGCGGGGATTGGTTTTGCCGGACAACTGTTCGGCCTTGCCAACAACGCGTCGGGCACGATTCCAGGAATTCAGGGTCTGATAGTCGAAGCAGACGTACTCACGGCAGGCCACGCCGGTCAGGCGGTGGCGCAAAGCGGCTTTGAACAAGGCCGGCTCCAGGAATCTGATGAGCCGCGCGTTTTTGGCCAGTCCCAGCAGATAGTAGACGTTGTTCATCTCGCACCATGCCATGATTTCCTCGCGGCAGAAGCCCGAATCGCCGCGCATGATGATGCGCGTGCGGGGAAACTTCGCGCGAATGGCCGTCACCAGTCGTTCCAGTTCCGGCACGGTCCCGTCGCAGGCGTCGATGTTGGAGCGGCGCAACTTGGCCACCAGCAGCTCGTCGCCGCAGGTCACGTAGAGCGGAAGGTAGCAGTAGTGCCCATAGTAACCATGGAAGAACCGGCCTTCCTGATTGCCGTGAAGCGGGTCGTCCGTCGCATCGAAGTCCAGAATGAGCTCGTCCGGCGGTGTCTTGAAGGATTCCAGGAAGAATTCCACCATCAGCGCCTCGATACGCTCCGGGTGATACACAAGCTTCTTGTAGCGCGAACTCGCATTCGCGTCTTCCGGTGTAAGCTCGAGACGATTGAGTGTACTGGGAGAGGCCAGCGGCTTGCCGTGATCGGCTTCGTGCAGGCGTTCCTTACCTTCAAGGTCCTCCCGACCCGACGCCAGGGCAATCAAGGGGTCAAGCCGAAGACGGTCGTGATCATTCAAGTCTTCATAGCCCAGTGCGAGACCGAAGACCCGCTGCCTGAGCAGTGTCGGGAGTGTGTGCTCAACGAGTTCGGCGTCCCGATGATCCGTGAAACAGGCCGCGAGGCGGTCGATGATGTTCAAGCGGGAATCCAGCTCCCGAAGCAGAAGCACACCGCCATCAGAAGAAAGGTGACCGCCATCGAAGGAAGCCACCACCTTGCGCTTTCCAAGACCTTGGAATTCCATCTGAATCGGTGTACACTCTGTATTCACTGGGCCGCTCCTCAAGGGGTTGTTAAGTTGTTGTTCCTTAACTATTTAACACCCTGAGCGGCCCAACTATTTCATGGGGCCGTGAAATTTCCGGGCTAAGCATGGCACGATTCTTACTCATAGGGCTTGATGGCGCGGAACCGTCGCTGGTGGGGCCGTGGATGGACGCGGGGCTTCTGCCGAATCTTGCGGCGTTGCGGGCGCGGGGCGCCTTTCTCCCCCTGGCCAGCACGCAACCGCCGGTGACCTTTCCCGCATGGACCACGTGCGTCACGGGGGTCAACCCCGGTCGCCATGGTATCTTCGATTTCACCGAGATTACACCGGAGCGCGGGCTGCGCTTCGTCAACAGCGGCGACCGCGCCGCGCCCGCGCTGTGGAATATGCTGGACGCCGCGGGCAAGCGCTCGTGTGTCCTCGGTGTACCGGGCACCTATCCGCCGGAGCCAATCAACGGGCTGATGGTCTCGGGTTTCGATTCGCCCGTGACCACCGGGGTGGATCGCAGTTTTGTCTATCCGCCGGAACGTTATGTCGCTGTGCGGGATTGGCCTTTCGCCGATTTTCAGGAACATCACATCGGGCCCGGCTGGCACGCCATGGCGCCGGAAAAGTTGCTCGCGGGCGTGGAGCGGAAGTGCGCCATTGCCGAGTCGCTGCTGCGCGAGGAACCCTGGGATTTCTTCATGGCCGTCTTCGGCGAATCGGACACGGTGTCGCACCATTTCTGGCTCTTTCACGACCCTGAATCGCCGCGCCACCGCCCCGGATTTGAATCGGCGATTTTGCAGGTCTACCAACGACTCGACGCGGCGGTGGGGCGCCTGATCGCGGCTGCGGGCGAGGATGTGGTCGTGGGCATTGTTTCCGATCACGGCTTTGGCGGCGCGGGCACCGGGGTGGTGCATTTGAACAACTGGCTGGCGGAAAAGGGCTATCTGCGTTGGAACGCGGCGGGCCGTGATAGCCTGCTGAAGCGTGCCGCGCTGGGTCTCGTGCCGGAGCGGTGGCGTGGTCATCTCTTTCGTCGATTTGCCGGCCTTGCCGCGAAGGCCGAGGCCCAATCCCGCCTGGGGCGCATCGATTGGAGCCGCACAACAGCGTGGTCGGAAGAGTTAAACTACTTCCCCTCGATTCGGTTGAACGAAGCAGATCCGACCCGGCGCATCGCGCTTGCCGAGCACTTGTGCAGCCAACTGGAGTCGTGGGACTGTGTACGCCATGCCTGGCGGCGCGAAGCCATCTTCAGCGGCCCCGAGGTGCATCGCGCGCCGGACATTATCCTGGAGCTCGCGCTGGAGAATGGCTACGCCCATTCCTGCCTTAGAAGCACGCCGGGCGGCCCCCCCTTCCGCCGCATCCGCGACGATGAGCACCTTGGCGGCAAGGAACGCGGTATGAATGGCACGCACCGCGACACAGGGGTGCTGCTGCTCTCCGAGCGTACGCGCGCAACAGCCGCGTCGCTGGCGGATATCGCGCCTACCGTGCTGGCGGTGCTCGGGGCGCCGGGTCCGGCAATGGACGGGCGATCCCTGCTGGGCGAAGGCTTCGACTCTCGCAAGATCGCGTACGAACGGGGCTCTTCTTCCTATACCGAGGAGGAAGAAGCCATCATGGTGGAGCGCATGCGCGCACTGGGGTATTTGGAATGAACTGCGTTAGAAAAGTGAGCCACGGGGTGCCACCCGTACGCGGCGGAGCGCAGCGGGGGAGCTTACGGGTGACGGGACTACGACACCTGACGACACCACGGGTTCCTCTGCCAGGATTCCTCGCTTCGGTAATTGAAGGGTGCTCAGTCCACTCCCGCCGCACGGCACCCGCAAACTTGGTCGCTTTGGCTCCCGCGTGTGGGGGTGACACCCCCGAGACACATTTGGATACTTCCCGTCGCGCGGCCACATTCGTACGTGGCACCCGCCTATGAAGCTTCGCATCGCACTCGTGGGCGCTTGTCCCTTTCCGGTGCCCCAGGGCTCGCAGGTGTTCATCCGCGACAACGCCCTCGCCCTGCAGGACCGGGGCCACGAAGTTCATCTGGTGGTGTATGGCTATGGTGAGGGCCGGGACACGAGCGGCCTGACGATCCACCGATGTCGCCGGATCCCCGGCGAGGGCAAGACGGCGGCGGGCCCTTCACTGGCGAAGCCCTTCCAGGATCTCGCCATGGTGTTGAAACTGCGGCGGGTGGTGGAGCGCCATCGCATCGATGCGGTGATCGCCCACAACTACGAAGCCCTCCTGGTGGGCCTGGCGGCGGGAAAACGCCCGCTGATCTATCACGCCCACAACGCCATGTCGGACGAGCTCCCCTACTATTTCCGCTGGACGGCGGCCCCGGCGAAACTGGGGCGCTGGCTGGATCGCACCTTTCCGCGGCGGGCCGATCGCGTCATCGCGCCGCACCAGCGCCTGGCGGGGCACCTGGTGGTGCGGGGCTGCGCCCACGATAAAGTCACCGTCATTCCCCCGCCGCTGGACGCCCGGGATTTCGAGGTCTGCGCCGTTGGCGAAGCCCTGCCGCCCGTGCTGTATACGGGCAATCTGGACGCCTACCAGAATCTCGGGCTGCTCTTTGCTTCGATGGAGCGCGTGCGCAGGCGTTTCCCCGAGGCGCGGCTGCGCATTGCCACGGCGGAAGAGGCCAGCTTCCCCGATGCGGACGTGGTGTCCGTGAAGGGCTTCGATTCACTCCATCGCGTGCTGGCGGAAGATTCCGTGCTCGCGCTGCCGCGGGTGTCGTGGTCGGGCTATCCGATCAAACTGCTCAACGCCATGGCGGCGGGCAAGGCCATCGTGGCGTGCCAGAGCGCCGCCTATCCGCTGACCCACGAGGTGGACGCGCTCATCGTGCCGGATGACGACCTCACCGCCTTCACCGACGCCCTGATCCGCCTCATGCTGGATCCAAAGCTGCGCCGCCGACTGGGCGCGGCGGCCCGGGCCAAAGTGGAGCGGGAGCATGAGCCTGAGGCCGTTGGGCGGCAATTGGAGGCTGTGGTGTTGGACGCGATTGGAAAGGAGAAAGCTCCGTGATCAACGCCGGCTCTTGAGCAGGCGCTTCTCCTCGCGTTCTTCTTCTTCGACAAGATTCTGCAGAACCTCGCGCAGCCGCTCGGGAACGGCCTGGCGGATGAGCATGCGGTAGACCGAGATCAGGCTCTCGTCCATTTCCAGCGCCTTGTCGATGACTTCGTCCACCGTGGCGTCGGGGGCGAACTCCAGATCCGCGGGCTGCTTCACCGCGCGCAATTCCGGCGCCACCTTGAACCACGCATCCAGAATCGCCTGGGGTGCGTCGTCCTCATAGGCCTCGATAATCTCGGCAAGGGAGCCCTCGTGACGGGAAAGATACTGGAGCAGGGTTTCCACCTCCGGGGAAAGAACTTCCTTGCTCTTGCGCTCATAAAACTCGCGCAGATCCTTGTGGAATTCCGCCGCCCACCGGAGGAAAAAGAGAAATTGCCGCGGTGCCATGGTGCTCTCCTTTCGCCGGCGGGCCGCATTGGCTGGGACCCGGGCGCTTCACCCGCACGGCGTCGTGCTGTCGGGTCGCGCTCCTGAGCGCGGCAAGCGGCAGCGGCCCGTGTACGGGCTCTACAGCTATTATCCCTCGCATGAATGAATTTTGTAAAGGTTATTGTCCAGCCCCTCTGTGATATCTGGAAACGAAATACTCACGGCGCTCGCTGATAGATCTCGCCGATCGGGTAATCCGGCGAAGGTGTCACCGCACCGGCCATGACGGCCTCCACCGCGCGCACCACCTCCGGGTTCGCCGCCGCGACGTCCTTCGATTCGCCGGTATCGCTTTTCAGATCGTAGAGTTCCATCGGCGCGTCTTTCCCGTTGCGCACGGCCTTCCAGTCGCCCAGGCGGACCGCCTGCAGGTAGGTTTCGCGGCAGTGGCCGTAGTCCCAGTAGAGAAACTCGTGCTGCGCTTTTTGCTCCTCGCCCGTAAGGGCTGGGCGCATGGAGATACCGTCGACGCCCTCTGGCGCGCCCAGCCCCGCAAGCTCGGCCAGGGTGGGCAGGAGGTCGTAGTGGGCCCAGACCTGCTCGCTCGTCCTGCCTGCCGGCACCCGGCCGGGCCAGCGCGCGATCATGGGCACGCGGACGCCACCCTCGTACAGATCGCGCTTGTGGCCGCGCAGGGCGGCGTTGCTGTCGAAGAATTCCACATCATGGCTGTCGCTGGGGTCGGGCCCGTTATCGCTGGTGAAGAGGATCAGGGTGTTGCTGTCGAGGCCCAGCCGCTGTACCAGGTCTGCGATGCGGCCCACATCGCGATCCATGCGCGTAATCATGGCGGCGAAGTTTTTCTCGGTCTGGGGCCAGGTTTCGCCGGTGTAGGGTTCATCGGATGGGACAATCTGTGACTCCGGAGTTTTCTTGGGATAGTCGGAGCTGTGGGGAATGGTGTAGGGCAGATAGAGGAAAAAGGGCCGGTCCTTGTTCGCCTCGATAAACCCGAGGGCTTTCTTCGTGAAGAAATCGTGTGTATAGTCGACCGTCTTGCCTCCGCGGTTGCCGCGCAACTCTACGATGCGATCATTCTCCCAGAGGTAATCGGGGTAATAGAAATGGGCCTGATCCTGATCAAGGTGGCCGTAGAAATAGTCGAAGCCCTGCCAGTTCGCCACGCCCCACGAGCCAGGGTTGCCCAGACTCCACTTGCCAATCGCGCCCGTGGTGTAGCCGGCCTGTTTGAGCACTTCGGCCACGGTGACGTCGTCCGGGCGAAGGAAAATTCCATGGGGGATGTTGTCGCGCACGCGATTGTGACCATTGTGCATGCCGGTCATCAAGGAGCATCGGCTCGGCGCGCACACGGAAGAACCGGCATAGAACTGGGTGAAGCGCGTGCCCTCCGCCGCCAGACGGTCCAGGTGGGGCGTCTGAATACGCTGCTGGCCATAGCTGCCGAGATCGCCATAGCCCAGATCGTCCGCCATGATTAGGATAATGTTCGGCCGCATGCCGGGGCCAGCTTCGGCGCAGGCGAGAGCGGCGGGCAGCACGAGCAGCACGATGAGAAGTCGGGAGAAAGCGTTCATGGACGGATTCCTGAAATGGCCGGAGATTTATCTGCCGTTCAAACTAGGGAAATCCGACACGGAAGTCAAGATCCGCCGACAACCTAAGGCGTCTTCAATGAGCCGGAATTTTGCAGCACCCGCGTGGCGAAGGCATTCAGGCTTTCGTTGGCCTCCCGGGCCGATTCCGCCAACCGCCGGTGAAGCTCCGGTGGCACCCGCAATACGAACTTGCCTGAATAGGGCTTGTTGGGATCCTTCCCTATTTTCTTGCAGTGCTTCAGGTAGACCTCAACGGAGTTCTTGAACTCGTCGCGCAGTTCCTTGATGGACCGGCCCTGAAAGTGAATTGTGTCCTGGATGTTGGTGACAATGCCGAAGAACGAATCATCCTCGGCGTCATACTCCAGTTTGGCTTCGTAGCCGTTGTAAGTGAGGTAATCTTTCATGGTACGACTCCAGTCGCCTGCAGGAACTTACGCAGCGCGGCAACGACACCCCGACGAATGGTGGGTTGGGGATGGGGCCGATGAAAGACGGCCACATCGGCCCACCGGATATTGTTACGCGCGAGCCGCTGCCCTCCTCAAGCTCCGCGCCCAAGCCCTTCAACAGAGACTCCACATCGGCCCACCGGATATTGTTACCCGGATCTTCACAGAAGAGTTTCTCCAGCGTCTTGCGTTGTTTGCTGTTCACCACTCGATGATACTATGGACAGTATCGCTTCGTCAACGGTGACGGCAATTGCGCCGGATACGGCCTCTAGTCCCACCTCACGCCAGCGACAGGATCTTCTCGGGTATCGCGTCCAACGAGCAGACATGCTCCACGGCGCCGCGCTTGACGGCTTCCTGGGGCATCCCGTAGACCACGCAGCTTTGTTCGTCCTGCCCGATGGTGGCGGCGCCCTGATCGCGCATCATACGGAGGCCGTCGGCCCCATCGGCGCCCATGCCGGTCATGATCACACCGATGGCGTTGGCGCCGGCGTAGGTGGAGACAGACTTGAAAAGGACGTTGATGGAGGGTCGGTGTCGACCGACGAGAGGTCCGCGGCGTATGGACACGTAGTATTGCGCGCCGGAACGGGCGAGGAGCATGTGGAAGTTTCCGGGGGCGATAAGGGCACGGCCGGGCTGGACGATGTCGCCGTCTTCGGCTTCCTTGACCTGCATGGCGCAGAGGCTGTCGAGGCGCTCGGCAAAGGCGCGCGTAAAGTGCTCGGGCATGTGCTGGACGATGACGATGCCGGGGGCGTTGGCGGGCAGGGCGGTCAACACGGACTGAAGGGCCTGGGTGCCGCCGGTGGACGCGCCGATGGCCACGACCTTGTTGGTGGTGCGGGTCATGGCGAGAGAGCGGGCCGCCAGGGCGACGGTGTCGGCGTGGAGGGCGCGCCGCTCGAGGTGGGCCGAGGCCGCACCCTTGAGCTTCTCACAGAGGGACTCGGCGAGATCGTCCACGCTGAGGGCGGACCCGGACTTGCACATGACGTCCACGGCGCCGGCCTCCAGCGCCTCCATGGCGAGGGCCCCACCGCGCTGGGTGAGCGAGGAGACGACCACGGTTGGGATAGGGTAGTAGTGCATGAGCTTGCGCAGGAAAGTGATCCCGTCCATGCGGGGCATTTCGATGTCGAGGGTGAGCACGTCGGGCTTGAGCTCGACGATCATGTCGCGGGCGACATAGGGGTTGGGCGCGCTTCCGACGACTTCCAATTCGGGGTCTCGCGCAAGTTCACGGGTGAGCACGCTGCGGACCAGTGCGCTGTCGTCCACAATGAGGACGCGAACCCGTTTGGGAGGGCTTGGCTGCATGGACATGTTCTGCCTCCTTTCAGGCTTTTCGCGCGTTGTTGAGCAGACCGGCCGTATCCAGAATCAGGCCGACGCGCCCGTCGGGCATGATGGCGCCGCCCGCGAGGCCCGGCACGGAGCCCAGGCTCTTGCCCAGAGGCTTGATGACGACCTGCTGCTGGCCGATGAGGTCATCGGCCAGAACGGAGATGCGGCGACCGGCGTCTTCGAGAATCAGCACGATCCCCTTTTCCGGATCGTGTTCCGCATGGGGAATGTCCATGAGCGCGTGGAGCCTGAAGAGCGGTATCAGGCGGTCATGCTGGTGCAACACCTCGCCACTCGTGTTAATGGTGTGTACTTCACCGGGCTCGGGCCGGGTGGCGCGGACCACGTTGCCGATGGGGATGATGAATCGCTCTTCCCCGACCATGACGGCCATACCGTCGATGATGGCGAGGGTGAGGGGAAGGCGGATGGAGAACGTGGACCCGACGCCGCGCTCGGAGCGGATGTCGATCCGGCCGTGGAGCGCGTTGATGTTGCGCTGGACCACATCCATGCCCACACCGCGCCCGGACACGTCGGTCACTTCTTTCGCGGTGGAGAATCCGGGCTGGAAAATGAGATTCCACACGTCGCTGTCCGGCGGTTCTTCGCCCGGCTGCACCAGGCCGCGCTCCACCGCCTTGGCAAGAATGGCCTTCCGATCCAGGCCCTTGCCGTCGTCCGTAATGTCGATATAGATGCCGCCGCCTTCGTGGTAGGCCCGGAGGATGACTTTCGCCTGTCGGGGCTTGCCGGCGGCTTCGCGGGCCTCGGGGCTTTCGATGCCGTGGTCAACGGAGTTGCGCACCATATGCATGAGGGGATCGGCCACCATGTCCACCACGTTCTTGTCGAGCTCGGTGTCGTCGCCTTCGGTGATGAACTCGACGTCCTTGCCTTCCTTCTTCGCCAGATCGCGAACCAGCCGGGCCATCTTCTGAAAAGTGCCGCGCACGGGCACCATGCGCATGGACATGGAAATGGACTGGAGCTCGCGCGTGATCTTGTCCATGTGGCCCAGGCGTCGGGCGAGCAGGGCTTCGGAGTCTTCGCGGCCCATAGGGGTCTGACTGACCATGGCCTCGGCAATAACCAACTCACCGATGAGATCAACCATGAGATCGAGACGGTCCGCATCCACCTTGATCGACTCCCGCGCCTGAACGATGGGGCGGCGCTGCTCCTGCTGCTTGCGCAGGGCCTCTACGGCGTCGCGCGCGCTGACCGCGCCGGTGCTGACGAGGACTTCGCCCAGCTTTCGGGGCGGGTCGGCGCTGGCCTGCACGTGGAGCGCCGCGGTGACCTCTTCGGAAGTCGCCGTTCCGCTTTCGATAAGGATCTGGCCCACGCGCTTGACCGGTTTGCCCTGGCCGGTGAGCGCCTCCAGGCGCATCACGAGATCGCGAATCCATTCGGTGGACCGGGGCGCGGCGCCGCTCCCCAGTACCGCCTGCTGATCCTCCACCAACTGCTTGAGCCCGTCGGCGGCCTCGAAGCAGAGATCAATGACGGGGCCTTCCATCCGGATCGTCCCCTGGCGCACTTTGTCGAGGAGCGATTCCGCCACGTGGGCGAGAGACTGGATGGCGCTCATCTGGAGGAGGCCCGCCCCACCCTTGACGGTGTGGAAGGCGCGAAACACGGCCGCGATGGCCTCGGCGTTCTCCGGCTCCGCCTCCAGCGTGAGCAGGTGAATGTCCGCCTGTTCCAGGTGCTCCCTGGCTTCCTGAAGAAACTCGTTCAACAGCTCGGGGTCGCCGCAGAAACTGTCCACGACGTCCGGGGTGTCGCCCTCGTCCTCTCCCCCGTCTTCGAAGGCTTCGCAGTCGGAATTCGTGGCGTTGTCGTTCTTCTCGGCGCCATCCAGCGCCCATTCGGCGGGCAACGGAGGCACATGGCCACGTCGCACGGCCGAACGCATGAAATCCACCATCTGGCCCAGCGCTTCAAAGGTTGCTTCGGGCTCGTTGCACTCTTCCATGATGATGACCGCGAGGAGCCCTGCCGCATGCCGGGCAACAACCACGAGGTCCGGCAAGGTCTCGGCTTGGAGCACATCCCGGGCCACTTCCTCGAAATCCGTGTGGAGCGCCGCGAGTCCGGCGAGGTCGTGCGCGTCGAGGAAAACAAGTTTTTCGCCGATGGCCTCCAGAGCCGCTTCGATTCGGGCGCCGAGTTCCGTCTGTGTCACAATCTCATCCCCTTCCCAGGCAGCCATCGCCACGGTTTCGACCGCAATCTCTTGGCATTCCATCAGCCCCGAACCGGTTTCTTCCATCACGGTTGATTCTAACTCGGCTTGTCCCATGGCTTCACTCACTTTCTTTCGCACTGGCGATACGCACCCTGACCTCCGGGCTGGCCCGCCCCCGCGATAGTCGGGGGCGGGCATCGCGATCGCTAGAATTCTTTGAAATCGTCTTCGTCCAGCGGAATTACACTTTCGGCGGCAACACTGGCGTGGGTAAGTTCCTGCGCGTTCCGCATGGAACGGGCGCCGTCTTCGCTCCGCACACTGGATTCTTTACTACTGAGGGCGTAGCGGGCGCGTTGCGCCTTTGTCGCTTTCCAGGACTCCCGGCGCGCGGGCAGGTGCTTCACGGTCGACTCGGCCGTATAGCCATTGTTGGCCGCGCCCGCGCCCTTGACCATGGCGGTGAGCTCCACCACCATGTCCTGGAGTTCCCGCGCCTGGGCGGAGAGCTCTTCGCCCGCCGCCGCCGACTCTTCGGCGTTGGCCGCGTTGGACTGGGTCACCTGATCCATGTTGCTCACGGCCAGGTTGATCTGTTCCACGCCCTGGGTCTGTTCGCGGCTCGCCGCCGACACTTCGGCAATGAGCTGGGCCACCTTGTCGATACTGCTGGCCACCTGACCAAGCACCGTGCCCACTTCCTGCGCCGCCGTCACACCCGACTTGGCGTTCTGCTGCGACTCTTCAATGAGCGTGGAGGTGTTCCGCGCCGCCTGCGCGCTGCGCTGCGCCAGGTTGCGCACCTCTTCGGCCACCACCGCAAAGCCCTTGCCGGCTTCGCCCGCCCGGGCCGCTTCCACCGCCGCGTTCAGCGCCAGCAGATTGGTCTGGAAGGCGATCTCGTCGATGGTGCGGATGATCTTGGCCGTCTCGTCCGACGACACCTTGATCTTCTCGATGACCGAGCTCATGGTCTGCATCGCCTGTGTGCCGCGCACCGCGCCGTCGCGCGCTTCGCGGGCCGCACTGTTCGCCTGCTCGGCGTTGCCGGAATTCTGGCGGGTCATGCTGGAGAGCTCTTCGAGCGAAGCCGAACTCTCTTCGAGGGAAGCCGCCTGCGAGCTTGCGCCCTCGGCCAGGCCCTGGCCCGACTGGGCAACCTGGTTCGCGGCCGAGGCCACCTGCTCCGCGCCACCACGGAGACCGTCGATAATGCGCTGCAGCGGGCCCGTAATCGAACGGGTGATGAAGATAGCCAGCGTGACGCCCAGAACCACCGCAATCGCAAGACCGATAACCATCACGGTCGACGCCACCCCGAGAGCGCTGGACGCGTCGGTGCTGGCCGTGGAGGCGGTCTTCATGCCATCCTTGGAGGCGGTTTCCGCGGCTGTCAGCACGAGGTCGGCGGCGGCGCCGCGCTTTTTGCCCAGTTCTTCGCGCTTCAACCAGCTTTCGAGGAAGCGGGTCATGCCGTCATTGTAGGCCTGGCCGGCGGCGCGGCAGTCCTCAATCTGCTTCAGGTTCAATTCCTGCGTGGTAATCGCTTTCAATTCATCCAGTTTGGCATTGACCTCGGCAAACTTCTTCTGTGTTTCGGTGAAAAGGGCCGGGTCGCGCAGGGAGATGGCTTTCCAGACACCGATGCGGATATTGTTGCCCAGTTCGATGATATCATTCGTCATGGCGGTCTTGGTGAAACGTTCCTGGACCTTCTTGGCCTTTTCGGAGGCCGTGGCCGCCGTACTTACCGCCGTGGCTTCCGCGCCCGCGGCCGAGGCGCCCGCCAACTCGGCGATTTCCGCATTCAGCTTATCCGTCTGATCTTTCAGAAAGACATCGCAAATGCTCATGTACTCCTGAGCGGCCTTGTTCAGCGCCTCTTTCTCCACGTTGAGTGCTTCCGTGGTGGTCACCGTCTCCTCAAGGAGCTTCTCGTACTCCAGGGCGGCCGCTTCCGCGCCCCTGGCCTTGGCGTCGAGATCGGTGTCATTGAAGGTCGCCGCGTGCGCCTCCACCTGCTTCAGAAAATCCTTCACCTTGGCGAGTTCTTCGCGCGCCGTGTCCAGATAGGGTTTTTCTTCCGTGAAGGCGTAGCCTCGGGTGGCGTACATGGTCTTGAGCGAGTAGCGCTCCACTTCCGTGGCCAGCCCGACCTCGGGCATCGCCGACGTCGCGAGCATTTCCGCCGTGTTCTTGACGCCGTTCATGTTGACGACGGCGAGACCGCCAAGGGCGATCGCGATGACAAGCAGCAGCGTGAAGCCCATGCCGATTTTTGATCCAAGTTTCATGCTCTTAAACATAAGCCTGTTCTCCCAGTGTTAAACCCTGTTCAGCTTCGAAACACTCGAAGCCCTGCTCAAACCGCTTCCGCGGGTATATCCAGATCGAGCGCCACGCCGGACTCGATGACACGGGCCATGTCCAGCAGGATGACCACCTTGCCGTCCACCTTGCCCATGCCCCGAAGGAAGGCGTCGCCGTGGGCGCCCCCCAGGTCGGGCGGGGATTCGATATTCTCGGCGTGGATATTGATCACTTCCGAGACTTCATCCACCACCACCCCCATGGTGATCGAGTCGCCCGCCCGCGCAAGCTCGATGACGATAATGCAGGTCAGCGAGGTTTCATCCCGGTCGGGCACGCCGAAGCGCCGCGACAGACTCATCACCGGAATCACTTTTCCCCGCAGGTTGATGACCCCACGGATAAATTCGGAAACCTTGGGAATGCGCGTGATCGGCATCAGACCGATGATTTCCTGCACGCAGAGAATTTCTATGCCGTAGGTCTCCGGGCCCAGCTTGAAGGTCAGATACTTGCCCGCCATACCGGCGGCTCCGATTTCCTGTCGTGCGCTGTCTGTCATGGCCGTCACTCCTTTCCTGATGCGTTGCTTGATGGGGGTTGAAATTGCGTCGGATTGTGCTCGTCCAGGTTCCAGGAAACCTGGCAGACGGTGCGGCGCCCGCCGAGCTCGAAGCGCAGGGAATCGCTGAGCGCGTTCACCAGCCGCAGGCCGCCCCGGCTCGAATCCGAGGGGCTGTCGAGGAATTGAAGATCCACGTCGTCCGCGGTGAAGCCCAGACCTTCATCGGTGACGCTCAACTCGACCGAGTGGGGGCTGAGACGCGTGACGCGGCACACGACACCCCGCCGGGGATCGTTGCGATTGCCGTGCTCGATGGCGTTGCCCAGCAACTCGCGGAGCACAAGATTTACTTTGGGCATTTCCCCGCCTCCGGGACCCGCGGCAAAGGTGCTGCTCGCGAGGCAGATCCCCGGAACAAGTTCGCGGAGAGAGGAGAAGCGGAGCTCGATTGCGCTGCAGCCCGGCGTCGATGGGTGGGGTGGAATGTCGTCTCGTAATGCGTACATGGCCCAATCTCCTTTCAGGGTTGCTGCCCTGCTAATGCATGGACCGTGCCAGCATCAGCCAGGGAAGGATTGGGCTGAAAACAGGAGCAATTGGCGCCCCGGCGCGCAATAGCGGGATGCGCAAATCGGAACAGGGCCGGGAGAGCGCACGCACCAACCCATTGTGGATCAACGGGTTAAGCGCATGTTCAGATCGGCACTGCTGTGCCGATTTTCACACCCCGCCCCGGAGCGGCCCTGTGGATCCGGATGAGATTCGGTGAAGGGCCCCGAAATCGCTCCGTGAATTACTCGGCGGCCTCGGAAGACGAGGTCTCGTGATTGTGGAGACGCTTGTTCAAGGTCGTGCGCGAAATGCCGAGCATGCGCGCCGCGATGCCCTGATTGCCATCGGCGCGGCGCAGGGCGTCTTCGATCAACTGGGCCTGGGCTTCGGCGATGGTGGGGAGTACGTCCATCTGGTGGAACAGGTTGGACGGATTGGGAGCGTGGCCGTTGCCCCCCGCGGGCACCGTCTCGCGAGGCGCGCCTTCCCGCACGAGATAGGGCTCGAACAATGCAAGGGACAGGGCGTGTCCCCGGGCTTTGGCGACACCATCGAATATCATGGCTTCCAGCTCGCGCACATTGCCCGGAAAAGCGTGGGTATTGAGCAATTGAAACAGGGCCTGGGGAATCACGGGAGGATCCACGCCCAGATCCGCCGCCGCCCTGACCACGAAATGGCGCACCAGCGGAACGATATCGCGCCGGCGCTGGCGCAAGGGAGGAATCTCGATGAAGTGGGTGGAAAGGCGGTAAAACAAATCGCCGCGAAAAGTACCCGCGTCCCGCATGGCCTTCAAGTCGCGATTGGTGGCGAAGATGAAACGAGCGCTGGTGCGCTGGAGCCGATCCGACCCCAGGGCCCGGAATTCGCGCTCCTGGAGCAGACGCAAAAGCTTAACCTGCGACGGCGCGGAAAGATCGCCAATCTCATCCAGGAACAAGGTGCCCGATTCGGCGCTCTGCACCAGCCCCTGGCGCGCGCCCGAGGCGCCGGTAAAAGCCCCGGCCACGTGGCCGAAGAGGGCGTCGCTGAACATATTGTCGTCGTAGCCGGCCACCGTCTCGCTGACAAACGGACCGGGTACGCCGCTGGCGCGGTGCAGCGCGCGGGCGATAAGTTCTTTGCCCACGCCGCTCTCACCGGTCACCAGGACCGGTTTTCGAGAGGGCGCGATGGTTTCCACATAGTGGAAGATCGAGCGCATGTTCGCGCTCTCCGCGATGATGCCCTCGAAAACTTCCGGATGGTCCAGATGGTCCTGGGTGGATTTGTTGATGAAGGTGCGGTATTCATCCCGCAGTTCGCCGATCTCCAGGGCGTGGGTCACGCTGGAAATGAGCCGCCTCGGCTCCACCGGCTTGGAAAGATAGTCCCGCGCGCCCAGCCGCATACAGCGGATCGCGGTTTCGAGATCGCTCTCCCCCGTGATCATGATAACGGGCACGGCGGGATGGGCCTCCCGGATCTGGGCAAGCAGCTCGTGGCCCTGCACCCCGGGCATGTGAAGATCCAGCAGCACGAGGCTGACGGGCCGCGTGGCGAGCAGGGCGGGCACGAGGGATGCATCCGACTGGGTCACGACATTGGAAAGCCCCTCGGACTTCAGGGTGAGTTCGATTACCCGGAGCACCTGGGGTTCATCATCGATGGCCAGGATGGGATCGGCCGGATAGAGGCGATTTTTCGCGCCGATTTCAATCATCTGAAAACTCCCGCTCTATTCTTGCGGATCCCGCGGGGCTCAATTCCGCGAGGCCCGTTGGCCGACTCCCCATGGCGCGCTAACGCGGGATTCGGCTCCGCTTTTCCCGACCACTGATTGCTAGCCTATCACAATACGGCTCGGTCAATCACCGCGTTCTTGCCAGGACGGGGCTTTCGCATCCAATTTATGGTCCATCCCCAGGCCGGAGAAAACGCAATGATGACTCGGACACGTCTTCACCATCACGCCGCCCCTGGATTGCGCACGGAACTTCACGAAAGAAACCGTGTTCAAGACGGTATGACCGGAGCTTGGCGCACGGTGGAAGCAACTGGTTTTCTGAGGTATCGAATAGATTCTCTGTCGTTCACGCAACGGTCCCCCATAGGTTGCCCTGCCATGAACCCGCGAGAATCGGTATCGACGCTTCCTTGTCTTCCGGTACAGGCTTTTCAGAAGTCCTCGCCGCGTTTCGAAATTTAATGGCTTGGGCCGGGCATCACGCCGCAGCGGCGCTGTTGCCCAGCCGGACCTGCGGCGTGGTATACTGTCAGAAATTGGTCACTATTGTGCGGGACGATTTCCCTGAAATTGCCCTGATATCCACTTTCGGGCAAACCCGCAACGTGGCGATCCATTTCATCAGGTATCTACCCGATGTTGATGGTTGTATGTACATGGGGGCGTTTTCCTGGCGCTGGAGACGCGCCCACTGGGACACGAACCCGGGAGGCTGACCTCTTACTTCCCCCCCACGTACCGGCGCATTCAAGCGGGGTACGCCCGTGAGCCGCGAAAACGTCCGGAAGGTCTATCTCCCCACAATCCTGTCCACCGTCCTGTTTCTCGGTGTGCTGGCGCGCGCCTACTGGCTCTTTGACGCCTCCTTCAAACCGGTGTACCGGCCGAATCGCCATCTCCATGAAGCCGCCTATGCCCTCAACCAGACCATGGAACACGCCCTGAAACGCGATGGCGTTGATGGTTTCGCCCGGCTGCGGGCCGCACGGGAAGGCATGGCGGGGGTCACCGGCCCGTTGGCGGAAGTCGCGGACGACGAGCTGGTCAAACATTCCGCCCGGATTGAGGCCCGCCTGGCCGAGGCCGTCGCCGCGGGCCAGCCCCTGGACGCGGACGGCTGGTTGCCCATTCTTCAAGATATCGCCGCCCTTCAGGTGCGCTTGAATCTGAAGGATCAGGGGATGCTGTTGGAAATACGGAATCGGTTCCACGGCGCCTTTGATCGCATGGACTACTACGCGATTGGGAGCGTTCTGCTCGTGGTCGCCATGTGGCTGGTGAACAGCTTCTGGCTGGTGCCCCGCTACGCCGTCCGCCCGCTGGAGGCGCTGCTTAAAGCGCAACGCGAACAGGAAGCCCACGTGCGAAAAAGCGAGGCGCAGATGCAGGCCATCGCCAATGCGGTCGCTTCGGGTATCGCCCTCGCCGGTGACGACGGTCGCATCAAATTCTGGAACCCTTCGGCGGAGCGACTGCTGGCTTGCCCGCGCAACGTCGCGCTGGGCGCGCCCCTGATCGAAATACTGACGGGGGCGGATGGGAGTCCGTTGCCGATTTTGTCGGGCTCACCGGAGCCCGGAAGCCGGGATCACCTGGTTGAGGATGTCGTGGTGCGCAAACACGATGGAGACCACCTGGCAGTGTCCCTGTACCACACGTCGGCAACGCTCGACGGGAGCCCCCACACGGTGGTGGTGTTCCGCGATGTGACCGAGGAACGTCAACTCCAGGCCGAATTGAACAAGCGCCACGCCGAGTTGCAGGCCCTGTACGAAAACACGCCCGTAATGATGGGGCTGGTTGACGAATCAACCACAATCCGCTTCGGCAATCCCGCCTTCATCGCCTACGCCAGTCCCGAAGAGGGCTCGTGCCTGGGCATGCCCCTCGGCGATGCGCTGGGCTGCATCCACACCCATGATTTCGAAGACGAATGCTGTTCGACCGGAGCCTGCGGGGCCTGTTGCCTGCGGGCCGTGGTCCGAACAACGCTGGAAGGCGGCAACGCCCCCCACGAATTTGAACACCACGCCCTGCTGCGGCGGGGCGGTCAAACGCGACCCGTCACCCTCTTGGGAACGGCGGTTCGGCTGGACGCGGGCGACGATCCCCGGGTGCTCCTCTGCCTGCAGGATATCACCGCGCGCAAGCAGACCGAGGAGGCCCTGCGGCGCAGTGAAGAGCGTATGGCGCTGGTCCTGGAAGCGGCAACGGACGGCTGGTGGGATTGGGACCTGGTCAACCACGACGTCTTCTACTCGCCGCGGTGGTGGGGCATGCTCGGTTACGCGCCCGACGCCCTTTCGCCGGATGAGGACTTGTGGCGCCGCCTTACCCATCCGGACGATGCGGAACGGATTAACGGATTCTTTCAACACGTGTTGCAAACCTGTACCGAGAACTACGAAGTGGAGTTCCGGCTCCTCCACGCGGATGGCCACTACGTTCCAGTGCTCTCCAAGGGGCATTTCATTCGCGATGCAGAAGGCCTTCCCCTGCGCGTCTGCGGCTTCAACATTGATCTGAGCGAGGCCAAGCGGCGCGAAAGCGAATATGAAGAATTGATCCAGACTTCCATGGACGGCTTCTGGGTCGCCGATGCCGGCGGGCGTATCCTGCGGGTCAATCACGCCATCTGCGAAATGCTCGAGTATTCGGAGCACGAACTGCTCCGGATGAGTATTGCCGATGTGGAAGCCAACGAATCGCAGGCGGATGTGGCCGGTCACATCGAGAAGATCATGAAGCTCGGTCACGATATCTTCGACACGCGATTGCGCCGACACGACGGCTCGCTGCTT
This sequence comes from Candidatus Hydrogenedentota bacterium, assembly GCA_016791475.1. Taxonomy (NCBI): domain Bacteria; kingdom Pseudomonadati; phylum Candidatus Hydrogenedentota; species Candidatus Hydrogenedentota bacterium. Next base: position 46,189 of record JAEUWI010000008.1, on the reverse strand, counting down.
GAAGTGGAGGCGAGCGTAAGTTCTCCGCCGGAATCCAAGGGCCAGGTTTTTGCCTTCCTACGCGATATCTCCGAGCGCAAAGCCTATGAAGCCAGCCTTCAGGCGAGCGAGACCCGTTTCCGCTCCTACATCGAGCACGCACCCGTTGGGGCCGTGGTCGTGGATCGGACCGGGCGCTATCTCGAGGCCAACCGCGCGGCGGCGGAGCACCTCGGCTACACACGCGAGGAGTTTCTCGGATTGTCCATCAAGGACCTGCGCATCGATACATTCGAGGCCCTTGCCGACCGACATTTTCAGCGGGTGATTCGTGGCGAAAAAAGTGCCATTGAGGTGCCGCTCCGACGCAAGGATGGCGGCACCGCGCCCACGGAAGTACACGCCTCACGACTTGACGACAATCATTTCCTCGGATTTCACATCGACTTGAGCGAGCGAAAAAAAGCCGAGGCCGCCCTGCTTCATCAGGCGGCGCTGGACGCGGTCCTGGCGGAAGTTTCCCAAGCCATGGTGGTGGAAGAAAGCGACGCGGACATCGCCGGCCAAATCCTGCGCCACGCCGGTCGGCTCGCCGGGACCGCCCTGAGCTGCCTGATGATCCCGGGCGAATCGCCGGGCTGCGCCACGGCGATACGGCCCGACTTGCCGGACCTGACGCTTCCGGGTACGGCCGACGAGGAAGACCCCGACCTTCCCCTGCTGGAAAGGCTCTGGAACGATCTGGGCCGAGTCGAGGCACCGCGCACCACTAACGTCCTCGTGCCCGGCGCGGGAGCAACCCTGCCCGGCGCTCATTCGCCAATCAGGGTTCTCGTGCTCCCCATACTTCAGGGCGGCGAGTGGCTGGGGCAGATCGTCCTCGCCCACCCGTCCCAAGACTTCAGTTCGGTCGATGTGACTTCGCTCGGGCGCCTGGCGGAGCTCTATCGCCTGCACCTGCAAGGCATGCGAATCCGGCGGGAACTGGAAATGAGCCGACAGCAGTTTCTCCAGGCGCAGAAGATGGAGGCCGTGGGGCGGCTGGCGGGCGGCGTGGCCCACGACTTCAACAATATCCTGGGCGTAATCATCGGCTACTCCGAATTCGCCCTGCGCAATGAAGCCTGCACCACCGAGTTGCGGGAACACCTGGAATCCATGCGCACGGCGGCGCTGCGCGGGGCCGACCTCACCCGGCAGCTCCTCGCTTTCGCGCGAAAGCAGACCGTTCAACCCCGGCGTCTGGACCTGAACGAGAACGTGGGCGCCATGCTCAAACTCCTCGGACGGCTCGCGGGCGAGCGGATAACCCTGTTCTGGCATCCCTTGAGCCGTCCCTTGCCCATCCAGATCGATCCCTCCCAGTTTGACCAGTTGCTGGCCAACCTGATCGTCAATGCCCGGGACGCCATGAGCGGCTGCGGCACCGTCACCATCGGAACCGCCCTGGAGTTTGTGGACGATGAACGGGGCGTGCTGCTCGGCAGAGAACGAAAGTCGGGCTCCTTCGCGGTGTTGTCTGTGGCCGACACGGGCTGCGGGATGGACGCGGAAACGCTGAACCACATCTTTGAACCCTTCTTCACGACCAAGCCGGAGGGCCAGGGCACGGGCCTGGGCCTTGCCACCGTCCATGGCATCGTCCATCAGAACGGCGGCTTTGTGACGGCGGACAGCGAACCCGGCCAGGGGACCACCTTCCGGATCTACCTGCCCATCCAGGAATGCGAAAGCGCCGACGGCATTAACCACCCGGATCGACCGAAGGGCGACCCCTCGGGATCGGAGACGATCCTGCTGGTGGATGACCAGGGCGACTTTCGCGAGGCCTGCCGGACCATATTGCAAAGTCTGGGATACCGAGTCATCACCGCCCGTAACGGCGACGACGCCCTGCGCTCGCTCAACGGCGACACCGACAAGATTCAGCTACTCATCACGGACCTCGTGATGCCAGGTATGAACGGTCGCGACCTCTGGGCCCACCTGAGCGCGCGCTGCCCGAAGCTTCGCTGCATCTACATGTCGGGCTACACCGCCGACATCATTGGCGAGCAGGGCGTGCTGGACGAGAAAGTTTGCTTTATCGACAAGCCCTTCTCCATGGGCACCCTCGCCCAGCGGATCCGGGAAGTCCTGGACGCCTGACGGGCTACGGGGCCTTTTCTTCGTTCCGGACCGGCGCCGACTCGGGCGCCGCCGGTTTGAGCGCGAGCTCCTGCTTCACCAGGGTCACCAGCGTCTTCAGCTTCTCCTCGCTGAAACCGGCTTCGGCAAACTTTACAACGCCGTCTCGCCCGATAATGACGTTGCGCGGGATGAACTTGGTGGCGTAGAGGCTGTAGATGCCCCGATCCGGGTCGGGGGCAAACGGAAGGTCGAGCCCCTTCTGCATACGAAAATCCTTCAGCTCCGCCGCCGTGTGCTCCCGCCCGATGACGATGAGCCTGAAGTCCGCCTCGTCCTTGAACGCCTCGTGGATGCTCTTTTCCAGCTCGGGCAACTCCGCCAGACAGGGGCCGCACCACGTGGCGAAGAAATTGATAAACACCACCTTGCCCGCGTGCTCCTTGAGCGAGAATTTCTCCCCGTCAATGGTCTCGCAGGTGAACTCCGGTGCTTTGTCGCCCACACGGGTCACCGTCGTCTCCTCGTATTCATCCGCGCGCGCCGCCACCATCAACACGGCCAGACTGATGGCCAACAGAACTGGGGATTGGCGTTTCATGGCTCTGCCTTTCGTTGTTGCGGGTGTGCGCCCGCCCTACCGCATGATGCCGCGCCGCCGATGGATCCCTATCCGCAGCCCGGCAGCGACAACTCCTTTGTCTCCAGTCTAGCACGGCACGAAGGGATGCGCGGGAAGAAATCGGTCGTCACACCCTCCGGTCGACGGCCATGCCCTGCAAGAATTGCGCACGTTGCAGCGTCACGGACCATTTCTGCAGGGCAGGCGCCCCGAATCGAGGGAAAATCGTGGGCACGCTTTATGCCCCTGTAAAGGTGGAGTCGCCACAACGGCGGCTGAAACGGGATTCCCGCCGAGGCGGGCCCCAGAAAGGAAAGGCACCCCATGAAACGCACAACGCTCACTCGAAGCCTCCTGGCGGCCGCCGGCCTGGCGCTGGCCCTCGCAACGCTCCACGCCGCGGCCCAGCCCGGTAACGCCGCACCCCGGGGCAATTGCTACCTGAACAGTATTGCGACCGGAAACAACGCGGCGCCGACAACGCCCCTGACCGACGCGGAGAAGACGGCGCTGAACGGCGCGATTCAGGACGAGTACAAGGCACGCGCCACCTACAACAAGATCCTCGACACCTTTGGCCAGGTTATGCCCTTCGCCCATATCGTGAACGCCGAAGATCGCCATGTGGAGGCATTGGCATACCTCCATGAACGCTACGGCGTGACCCTCCCGGAAGATACGTGGGCGGACAAGATCCCAACCTACGCCACGCTGACGGAGGCGGCGGAGGCCTCGGTAAAGGCCGAAGTCGATAACGGTGCGCTCTATGACGCGCTGATGAAGGACGTGGACAACGTGGAATTGACGAACGTGTTCAAGGCACTCCAGTTTGCTACCATGGAGCATCACCTGCCCGCCTTCCAGCGGCTCCTTGATCGCCAGAACGGTGTCGTCACCGGAACGGGTAGCGGGATGGGTCGCGGCATGGGTATGGGCCGCGGCATGGGTCGCGGTTGCGGCGCAGGCGGATGCTGCGCCGTCGCGCCGACGGCCGGACCGGGACGGGGCATGGGCCTCGGCGGCCAGGCCATGCGCGGGCGTGGAAACAACTGGACGCCCGGACAGGGCAAGGGTCTCGGCGCGGGCCGGGGCAACGCCACCGGACGCGGCTACGGCCAGGGTTACGGCATGGGCCGTGGCGCCGGGCGGGGTATGAACCCCAACCCGCCGGCGAACTGCCCGCGGATCAACTGAACTGATTGGCGCAAGGCGCAATGAAAATCGAAAAGGCAACGATCGGTATCGGGCTGGCGGCCATCACGGTTATGGCCGCCAGCCTCCTTGTGCTCGTGGCGGACTATCGCACGGCGGTGGCGGGGCACCGCGCCGTGCTGCTGGCCCGGGGCGAGACGGCGCTGGACGCACTCGCGGCGGGCATCCGCGCCCAGGGACGCATGGGACGCTATCGCGGGGATCGGCTGGACTACATCTTCGAGGAACTCATCTCCGCGCCGGGCATCACGGGGGTGGCGCTCTTCGGCGCGGATAACGAAATCATCGCTTCCGGAGGTGACACGGCGCTGCTGATCGGCTCCAGAACCGGCGCCGTATGGGAAAGCGCCGCACTTGTCCTGAGCCGCGAAGTATCCCTGGAAACCGGTGGACACGGCCCTGGGCTGGGCCAGGGTCGCGGCGCACAGCGATGGGAGGCCGAAGGCTTTGAAGCCCTGCCGGCCGGGCCCTACCGATTGGTAATCGCCCTGGACACCGAGTTGATGTACAACTTGATGTCTGTTGACGCCGCGCGGCGCATACTGGTCTTTGGCGAAATTGGGGTCTTCACGCTCTTGTGCGGACTTGCCGCGGAAGGGGTGCTCCGTCGGCGCAGACTACAGGCCGCATTGGCAAAGGCCCGCGATGACGCGGCCCACCAGGAGCGCCTCGCCCGCCTCGGCGCGGGCCTGGCCCACGAGACGAAGAACCCCCTCAGCGTCGTGCGCGGCCACGCCCAGCTTATCGCGGAGTCCCCCGAGGACCACGAGGAAAATCGCGCGCGTGCGGAGCGCATCGTAGACGAGATCGACCGCGCCGTGGGACATATCAATGGTTTCTTGAGCCTTTCGAAGCCCCGAGAGCTCGAAATCGCCCCCCTGGCGCTCCAACCCTTCCTCAAAGCCTTCGTGGCGCTCATGGAGGAGGAAGGACGCCAGAAGGGCGTGGCGATTGCCGCCAACATACCGGATCTTGTCGTGCGCGCCGATGGAGCCCAGCTCCGCAAGGCTTTGCTCAATCTCGTGCTGAATGCCCTCGCCGCCTGCGCGCCCGGCGACCGGATCGCTATCGCGGTAATCCCATCCAATGGAAAAGTCTCCCTCACCGTACGCGACACGGGCCGGGGCATCGCGCCGGAGGATCTCGCCCGGGTGACCGAGCCCTATTTCACCCGCTCGGAGAAGGGCTGCGGCCTGGGCCTCGCGCTGGTGCAACAAATCGCCGAGGGACACGGCTGGACCTTGGAAATCCAATCCGCGCCCGGCGAAGGCACGACGGTTTCTTTGTGCGGCCTGGAAAGCGTATCGTGACGCCATGACGGACACACTGTCTATCGCCATCGTCGATGATGACCCCGGCCAGCGCCAACTGCTGGACAATGCCCTCCAGCGCGCCGGCTTCGCCACCCTGCTCTGTGCCGACGGCCCGTCGGGCCTGGCGGCGGCGCCCGATTGCGCGCTGATGCTCCTGGATGTTCGGATGCCCGGCATGAGCGGTCTGGAGGTGCTGGCGAAGGTGAAGGCGGATCATCCCGCGCTGCCGGTGATTCTGCTCACGGCCTATATCGACGTGCGCGACGCCGTTGCCGCAATGAAGCAGGGCGCGCTGGATTACCTGGAGAAGCCGGTGGACCTGGACGAGCTCATCGCGGCGGTGGACGATGCCCTGGGCACGCCGCCGGACCGAGCCGCCGATCCGGAATCCGCAACTCTGCCGCCCGGTATCGTGGCCGAAAGTGCCGCCATGCGGCTGGTCTTCCATCAGGCCATGCGCGCCGCCGGGAGCGACGCCACCATACTCATCACGGGCGAAAGCGGCACGGGCAAGCAGGTGCTGGCCGAGTATATCCAGCGCCAGAGCCCGCGCGCGGGGGGACCCTTTGTCACCGTGAACTGCGGAGCCCTGCCCGAGCACCTGATCGAGAGCGAGCTCTTCGGCCACGAGAAAGGCGCCTTCACCAGCGCGGACCGCCAGCACACGGGGCGCTTCGAGGAAGCCCACCGCGGCACGCTCTTCCTGGATGAAATCGGCGAATTGCCCCTCGCCCTGCAACCGGCCTTTTTGCGCGTGCTGGAATCGGGCGCTTTTCGGCGCGTGGGCGGCTCGGAAGAGCGCCGCGCCGATGTGCGCCTCATCGCCGCGACCAATCGCAACCTGGAGGAAGCCGTGAAGGCGGGGCGCTTCCGCGAAGACCTGTATTACCGGATCAACGTTTTCCCGCTGCATGCGCCCGGCCTTGCGGATCGCCCGGAGGACATCCTGCCTCTCTCGAATCTCGTGCTGGCGCCCCACCGAAAACGCCTGAGTCCCGCCGCGGAGCGCTGCCTGCTGGCCCACCCCTGGCCCGGCAACGTCCGCGAACTGCGCAACGCCCTGGAGCGCGCGGCCATTCTCGCCGACGGCCACCAGATCCTGCCCGACGATCTGCCCGAGGCCGTGCGCAAGAGCGAGCACCTGCCCCGGAAAACCACCGGTGTGCTCGTGGGCGACATGCAGGCCATCCAGCGACAGGCCATCACCGAAGCACTGGAAAAAACCGGTGGGAACAAGACCCGCGCCGCCCAGCTACTCGGTATAAGTCGCCGCAATTTGGTATACAAGCTGCGCGACTATGGTATGTGACAATGTGACGCCCGTGCCGTGAACCCTCGTGGCGGGAGCGTCTTCCGGGTTATGTTCGATCATCGAAGCAAGGAAGTTGCGGATGCAACGCTCAACGACAAGTAAACTGGCCCTTGCGCTGCTGCTGGCGGCAACCTCCCTGCCTGCGCGCGCCCACGATGGCGACCACGAGCTTCTGCCCCAACCACCGACCCTCGCGCAGGCCGGGACGCGGGTCACGCCGCCCGAGGCAGCCACCTGCGCCCTTACCCTTCGCGTCATTGATACCGTCACGGAAAAAGCGATTCCCGCCTTGATCCATATTACCGATGCACAGGGCCAAACGATCCGGCCGGCGGAGCTCCTTCCCCGGAGCACCGCCCTGAACGGGAAAACCGTGGGCGAGGCGGCTTTTGCGTATATGGACCGCTGGTACATTCTGCCGAGTGAACGGACCATCGAAGTGCCTGCGGATGCCGCCCGGGTTGACGTGTTTTCCGGACTTGAATGGTCGGCGGTGGAGCAACCCCTGAACCTCCGTGGGAAGACCGGCGCCACGGTGGAGCTGCGCCTGGATCGCTTCCACACGCCGGTTGAACACGCGGGCAACGTCCATCTGCACCTCAAGGAGATGACGCTTCCCGAGGCCGAGCGCTACGTTACCGAGACCGCCGCCGCCGATGGCCTGGACCTCGTTTTTCTATCCTACCTCGAGCGCCCCGGCGCGGACGCCCAGTATATCTCGAACTCCTTTACGGCCCCGGACCTCAGGCGCTTCGAAGAACACTCCGGGGTCATCTTCGGCTACGGCGAGGAGTATCGCCACAACTTCCCCCGTGCCGAGGGCTATGGTCACGTCATGTTTCTGGATCTTCCCCAGCTCATTCTTCCCGCGAGTCTCGGGGCCGATATCATGAAGCAGGGAAACGACGACATCGGACTGCGGGGCGGTATCGAGGCCGCGCGGCGCCAGGCGGCCACTATTCTCTGGTGCCACAATGCCCGGGGCTTCGAGGATATTCCGAGCTGGGTGTCCGGCCTGCTGGACGGGCAGATTGTGTTTGACGGCGGCGCGACCGGGGGCTACGAGCGGGGCTTCTACCGCTATCTCAATGTGGGACTCGAGGTACCCATCGCCATGGGAACGGATTGGTTTCTCAACGATATGGCCATGACCATGGTCCGCCTGGAGGACACCCCCGCCACCGCAAACTGGCTTGCCGCCCTGCGGGAAGGGAAGTCCTACATTACCAACGGCCCCCTACTCGAATTCTCCGTGGACGGCGCGCGGGCCGGCGCGATCATTGAGCCGGGCCCCGATGGATCGGTGCGCGTACACGGGCGCGCGATCGGGCGCAACGACTTCAAGGCGCTGGAACTGGTGGCGAACGGCGCGGTGATCGCGCGCGCCGATTCGAAAGCGACGACGGGGGCCTTTGAGGCAGATATCGACCAGACGGTCGCCGTACGGGAATCAACGTGGCTGGCGCTCCGGACCGTCCCGTTTGAAGTCAACTACGACCGGCCCGAAGCGGTGAGCATCGGCTTCAACGAATATGGACGACCCCTCTTTGCCCATACGAGCCCGATCTACGCGCGCGTCGCGGGAAAGCCGGTGTTCCTGCCCGAAGCGGCCGAGGATCTCATCGCGGAGTTGCACTCCTGCATGGTGACCATCGGCCGCACCGGAAACTTCGGCAGCGAGGCCGCAAGGGACAGCGTGCTCGCGGTCTACGAGGCCGCGCGGGTGGCGCTGGAGAAGAAGCTGGGTCGCTGAGGAGCTATCGCAAGGAATAGCGCGGAAGCCGGAATCATCCGGCGCTTGGACGGCGCTCAGTCGATGGCGGACGTCTCAAATTCTCCAAGTATGGGGAGTCCCCCGAGGTTGCTTCCGAGGGTGCCTCCAAAGGTGCCGTCGAACCAGTCCATGCGCCCGTCGCCGTCGGAATCCGTACCCTTTCCGAAGAGTGCGATCTTTACGCAGTCGCCGCTGGCGCATGTTTCCAGCAGGTCCGGGGTATTGAGCTCGAGGGCGCCATCGGGCAGCAGCACGCCGGTGACTTCGATCGCGGGCAGGTTGAGGAGGCTGGCCACACCGGCTTCCAGTCCGCCCGCGCCCAGAGCGGCAAGCCCCGCACCTCCCCCACTCGCGAGCAGGGCCAGGTCTTCCGGCAGCACGCACCCGAAGGAGAGGGTAACACTTCCGGTGACTCGGCCGTTTGCGAGGGGCAACCCCGCCACATCCTGTTCGAGGGTAAGCAGCATGCCGCACCCTTCGATAAGTTCGAGGTCCCCGGCGCCCACGGCAAAGTCGCCGCCGTAGTTTCCGGAGGCGTCAAAGGGGGGCGACAACTGGGGACATCCCGCGAGAGAAAGACTGCCGAGGGTCAGGGCGGCGGCAAATGTGTGCTTCATTTTCATGGGGATTCACCTTTCGTTGGGTGGCCGATTCATCCAGGACAATGTCCACCCGATCTATGGGTCGGTGTCGCTCCCATTACGCGGCAGGGGGCCGCTTTACCAAAAACTTACCTGGGACGTCCGCGGGCATTGGAACGCGGTCCAGGGGCCATTTTTGCTGGGTGGCATGGACAAGTCCCCGCCCTGCTCCGGCCCCTGTTCCGAGCGGAAAGAACCCCATAATCCATTTATTTTCATGCACTTACCCCGATCCAAAGGCACCGTTGTAATCTTTGCCAAATCACTGCCAATCCCAGGCGGATTCCTAGATCCAGCCGGTTAAAGTTTCACCAGAACCCAAACGGAGGATCGAAATATGAATCACGCAATGGTAATGAATCGCAGTTCGATGGACAGAATGGGAGTACGTCCTTGGGCCGCCACCGGAAATCGGAAAACGGCGCCGGAGCAACAGACCGACGAGGCCCTCATGGCCACCGTCGTGCAGGGCGACCAGAACGCCTTCGCGACGATTGTCGAACGGCATCAGGTCGACTTGTTTCGATACTGCATGAGTTTCCTGAAGAACCCCGAGCGCGCGCGGGACGCGGCGCAGGAAGTCTTCCTGAAGGCCTACAGCAAGGCGGGCACCTTTGACCGGGATCGGCTTTTTCGCCCCTGGTTCTTCCGGATCGCCCGAAACCTCTGCCTCAATATGCTTGAGCGGGATCGGATCGTGGATATGACCTCGCTGCAGGATCCCGCCTTCAACACGTTTGGTCAGGATGGCCGGATCTGGGAGTCGGATATGCCGGACCCGGCCGCGATGGCCCTGGAGGATGAGCGCCACCAGTGCCTCCTCGCGGCAATGGAACGACTGCCGGAACGGGAGCGGGAGATTGTGGAGCTGCGGTTCTTTCAGAACATGTGCGCCCGTGACATTGCGGCCATTGTCGGAAGTACGGAGGGCGCCGTGCGCACTAAACTTCATCGAACGCTGAAGTCCCTCCGGGCCGATCTGTCCGCGTATATGGCATAGCGCCCGCCGCGTGCTGGAAAGACACCGGCGGCAGAATGTCCCGGCAGTAAAGGCGCATGGCGTACACCAGTCGATTTCGGAGAATAAGCATGTTGGCAATCAGATTTCGGAGCATGGATTGGTTCCTTTCAACCGGAGCGCATTTTGCCGAGATTCGTGTTGAGGCCGAGGGCGTAGCCGGGCATCCCTTCACGCCGAGAACTACCCGTGCCCGTGGGTGTCGTTACTCCGCCGGGAGGGAGCGCGCCCCGTCTTGCGAGAATTCGTAGTGGCGTGTAACACACGGCGACTTCGCCCGTAACTAAGCACGCAGCCCACTGTGGGTTGCCCAGGAAACACTGTCGGTTCAATACCCACCCCCAAAAAGGAGTACACACCATGGATTTCGAATCACTCTTCAGCGGCATCTTTGAACAGATCCTGTCCACGATCACGACCCTGATCACCGACCTTATTCAGGGTGGACTGAATGACCTGCTGGGTGGTCTGCTGGGCTGAGCACCCCGCGGACGGCGCAGGCGGTTTGCCAGCCTGGGGGGGCCGTGAACGACAGGTTACGGCCTCCCCGATTCAATACCGTTGCGACAAACTGAGGCGTATCCGCAACGAAGCACGCGCCCCCTTTTCGCCAGCCGGGTGCGACAACCAATCGATTCTAGACGGAGTACACACCATGAATTTCGAATCACTTTTCAGCGGCATTTTTGAACAGATTATGGCCACCATTACGGATATGCTCAGCCGCTTGTGCGAGGGCGGGCTGGCCGAACTCTTCGGTGGCCTTATGGGGTAATTGACGGGCAGGTGCTCCAGACCCTGACCTTGTTCGTTTCGCAAAGTACTTGACGACGTTCCGCTTGCCGTATCCTCGGCCCCAATAGGATGGGAGGCCGGGCGCTGACAGCGCTCCGGCCTCTCGTCGCATTTCGGCGCGTCGCCGAGCGGGTGGCGCCAACAGGCGGGGGAACCAGGGCGCGCCATTGAAGCTGGAGCGGGTGGTGAGATAGCATGGGCCGCGGTGGATGCCCCACGCGCGATCCGCCACCACCGGTACATGTCTCACCGGGAAAACAGCGCCACCTCCTTTCGGGGGAGCGCCGTTCGCGGATCAGGAGAGCGTTAGATGGAAGATGTGAAGCACCCCTGGGAGGCGATCGTTCTTGGACTGAGCCTGCCCGTGCTTATCTGGCGATGGAGCCCGGGCGATCCACAGTCGCCGGAACTCGCCTATGCCAATCCGGCGGGCGCCGACACCTTTCGCCTTCCGCCGGACCATGCCGTCAATCGCCGCTTTGATGACGTCATGCCGGATTCCTCCATCGTACGCCGCGTGGAGGACCTGCGCCAGGCGATAGTGGATACCTTGCGCTCCGGCGAAACCCGCCATCTGCGCGGCGTCTCGATCCACTTTCCCAATACAACGCTCGACTGTCTCCACTTCCAGTTCGTGCCCCTGCCCACGTCGGAAGTGGCCATGGTGGGCGAAAGCCCCTACAAGGGCTACCTGGACAATTTCTCGGATGTCTTCGGGGTACTCTCGCCCGCCGGCGACATGCTCTATGTAACACCGAGCGCCGCCACGAATTTTGGCTTTTCAACGGAGCATATGAGCGAAGCGATTAATGGGCTGACCATCGACGATCCGGGCATGTCGGCACTGATAGACGCCTGGTATTACGTGATGTCGAACGAGGACGCCACGCGGAAGATCGAGTACCGGCGCCAGAGCCGGGACGGCGCCTGGCACGACATGGAGCTGATCGCCCGGCACTACACGGACGATCCCCGGATCGGCGGCGTGCTCTTCAACAGCCGGGACATTTCCCAGCGGAAAGCCGATGAGCGAAAAATCCTCGCGTTGAATGAAGAACTCGAGGCTTTTACGTATACCGTATCCCACGATCTGCGATTGCCCCTCCGGCTGGTTGCGGAAATCCTGTCCCGGACCCTGGCCGACGAAGCAAGTACGCTGTCGGAGCAGGCACGCAGGGACCTGAATCGGGCGGACGCCCTCACGGGCGATATGACCACACTGATTCGCGATCTGTTGGCTTTCTCGCGAACGGGAAACGCGGCGCTGGAGCGCACGGTTGTTGACCTTTCCGCCCTGGCGAGGGAAGTGTGCGAGGAATTGGTCTTCTCCGGAGTCGTGACGCGGGACGTGTTCGCCATTCAGGATGGCCTCCGGGCGGTGGCCGATCCCCCGCTCCTGCGCCAGGTACTGGCGAACATAATGGGCAACGCGGTAAAGTTCTCTCAGCATGTGGATCGGCCCCGAATCGAACTGACGGGTACATCAGGCGCCACGGTCACGCACTTTCAGGTGAGGGACAACGGCGTTGGCTTCGAGCCGGAACAGGCGTCCAAACTCTTTACGGTTTTCCGGCGCCTTCATCAGGATCCCGCCATCCCCGGCACGGGGGTGGGGCTCGCAATCGTGAAGCGCGTTGTGGAACGCCACGGTGGCGAGGTCTGGGCGGAGGGATCGCCCGGAGCCGGGGCGGCCATTCATGTGGTGTTGCCGGTTGGAAATCCATGGAATCGGGAAGAATAAGGAGTCCTTCGGGATGTCGCGGAAATCAATCCTGGTGGTCGATGATGATCGCGAACTTCTGGCGCGTCTTACGGACGCGCTGCGCGGCGGCGGATTCGAAGTGCGTACGGCCATGACGGGGCCCGGAGCGCTGCGGTGCTTCCGGGAAGCGCCCGCCGATCTGGTGGTGCTCGACATCGCCCTGGCGGCGGAAGACAGCAACACCGAAATGGACGGACTCCAGGTGCTCGAAGCCCTCCGGAAGATGGCCGCCGTTCCGGTCATGATGCTCAGCAGCACGGCCATTCCAACGGTAAAGGTACTCGCGCTCGACGCCGGGGCGGATGACTACTTGACCAAGCCCTTCGACACCAAGGAATTCATCGCGCGGGTAAGGGCGCTCCTCCGGAGGTTGAGTCCGGGCGATGCCTCGGGGGCCCAGCGGGTGCTGGGTGAATTGGAAATTGCTCCCGAAGCGCGCAAGGTCTGGAAGCGGGGCGTGGAAATACACCTGACGGCGCGGGAGTTTGATCTGCTTCACGTGATGTCTTCCAGACCCGGACGTGTCTTCAGTCGCGATGCGCTCTTTGATCTGGCCTGGTCCGGCTCTTTCGTGGGCGTTGCGAAAGGGATAGACGTCCACATTGGCAACCTGAGAAAGAAGCTCGGCGAAGGTCCGGGGGAACACGCCTATATCGCAACGGTACGCGGTGTGGGCTATCGCTTCGATCTCCCCGAAGGGGAATAGCGAAGGGCTTTCCCTTCCGCTTTGACATATCCTCATCCTGCCCGCGCTCCGGCGAATAGTACGCCCCCCAACCTTCGCCCATAGCGCTTCTTTGCCGCCGCGTCGGGCCGCTTTTCGACACGATGTCTCCCCTCCGCCGTCCTTTCCAAATCTTTTCCATTTCTTGTCCCGAGCCCGGAATTGCGACGTTAGACTTTCAATGGTTCACGCACGGATTAAATCGCCGTGGTTGCCCGTGATGAATGGAACTGTTGCGGAAGCTCGCAGCGCGCCCGCACAAAACCGCACATACGCGGCAAGTTCCCCACGGTAGCGAAGTCGGCGTCTGTGGAGTGGAATTTCGGAACGAACATCGGTAGAAACCCGAGAGGAGACGAGTGAAATGAGCGGTGCACGATTGGAAGCGAAGTATTGGATGGGCGTATTGAAGGGACGGTTCTGGCGCGCGACGCAACGGTGGCTCCTCGCGCCGCCCCGCCCGAGTGACGAGACCCTGGTTCGGGCGGCGATGGGAGGCGATGATGCGGCCTTTGAAGCGCTCGCAAATCGCTACGAGCTGGAGCTCTACCGGTATTGTCTGAACTATGTTCGGGACTCGAATCAGGCCCACGCATTGGTTGGTGAAGTGCTTTCAGCCGTCAGGAACAAGGCGGAGAGCCCCGAGTCCGGCGGGTCGTTCAGGCACTGGGTCTTCGGCATCGCACAGAAATGCTGTATACGATCCCTGCTTCGGGAGCGGCGCCTGGAAAGGGGTGCTGATTTCCGCGAACGATTCGCGCGACTTGTTCTCGCGCCCTGTGGCCCACCTTTCCTCGAAGGAGACTTCGAATAACACAACCACAAAAAATGGGCTTCCCGGCGCGGATAAGCGCCGGGAAGCCCATTGGCTGTCATCTATTCAACTAACGGCGCCCGGGCGCGCCACCGGCGCGCCGCCCGCCTCCGGGACCGCCGCCGCCATTCTTTATGGCCGGGCCGCCACCGCCAATCTGATTGTTGCGGAAGTTGCTGAAGTCCTGGGTTCGCCGGGCGCCGTTCTGACGGGCCACCGAATCCCGATTCAATTGCTGGGCCATGGGCAACTGAGCCGGCCCGGACTGACCCACACCCGCGCCAATCTGCGCCGGAAGCTGCGCCGGGGGCGTACGATTCGCCGCCGGGGCCTGTGGTGGTGCCGCGGGGGGAGTCTTCTTCGTTCCCTTGGCCTTCAACGTCGGTGTTTCGCCGCCCTTGAGTTGACCACCAAGTTGCTCCCAGTCGCCATTTTCTCCCCGGTGATACACGTTGCCGTCTTGACCGGCGTAGATATTGCCGCCATCGCCGCGAACCACCATGCTGGGCCCGTCGCCATCGCGGCGCACCACGGCCGCGCCCTCGTCGGTCCGTATCACACGGGTCGTGTTGCCGGTCACCTTGTTGGTGTAGCGCTTGGTCGAAGCCCAGTCATCGCCCCGCTGCACGTACGTGGAGCCCCAGCTCGCATACACGTTCGAGCCCTGTCGGGTCTGCCCGTAGGTATCCGTGCGGGGATTCCACACCTGGGCGCCGCCCCGCGCGCCATAGGGGCCATAGGCCACGCCGCCGCGCGCGTAGGTTCCCGTGCGCGGGTTGTACACCGCCGCCGCGCCGGCGCCGCCATAAGGACCATAGATTCCCGCGCCGTGTCCGTAACGTCCCGTCCAGGGATTGTACGCGGCGGCCCAGCCATAGGTCACGGGCCGCGGATAGTAAATGGGGTATGTGGTGCGGTACCACACGTAGGGCGGATAGTAATATCCAGTACCCCACACGGCACAGCCCCAGGCAATCATGAGACCGGTATAGCCCGCCGTGTACACAAATTCAGCCCATTCGTCGTCCTCATCTTCAGCAACGGTGACATAGGTCACGTGGTGGACCGGTGAACTGGGCGGTATGGTGTAGATTTCGCCCGGAACGGACTTCGTCACGCTCCAGGGGCCGGCGGCGTTCGCCGACACGAACCACACGCCCTGGTAGCACATGTAGTACGAATCCCCAACTTTGATGATCGCCTTGTCCGTGTTGACCGCCATCTGCATCGAGGTGTTCGCGATCGTCTCAAACTGAGGCGCGTCCTGGTAGATCACTTCGGGCGCTTTTACTTCGCTGATCTTGACCCGGGCCGATTGGGGAATCTGGGCGAGGAGGACCGCCTCCATGGCGGCCGGAGAGCCCGGCACCGAGGACAGTACCCGCGCGCGCGGGTGGTCGGCGGGAATGCGCTTGAAGTCTTCCGGAAGGTCGGGGGTGGCGAAGGACCACGGCCCGGTCAGGTCGAGCGCGGCAAACCAACGTCCCGCAACAAGGTAATAAAAGGGGCCCTCTTTGCCAAGGCGGAAAACGTCGCTCTCGGTGTTCTTCACCCAGAGAAGGCCCGTTCCATCAATCGCTTCGTAGGCGGGCCGCCCCTTCGTGGAGATGATTTCGGCGGGTCCATTGTTCACAAAAACGGTGGGAACGTCTTTGGCCGAAATCGTCTTGCCGGGCAGGGCTTCCTTCACATCCTTCCAGTCCGCATCCGGCAGCTTGGAGAAGCTGTCCGGCAGGGTACCCGCGGGCGCCCAGGGGCCTTTCAAGTCGGTCGCCGTGAGCCAGGCGCTTTCGTTTCGGAGATAGTAAGGCCCGGACTCGCCCTCCTGGAAGAGGTCCCAGTTCGTGTTCACGACGAAGCGAAGGGAACTCGCCTGGATGGGGCTCCAAACCGGATCGCCATCAATCACCGCCAGCAACGCGGGGGCGTCGGCGTAGAAAACAACCGGAGGATCGGCTTTCACACCCTCGACATTCTTCGGCGCTATCTGGCTGGTGTCGATCGCGGCGAGTACGCGATCCAGCGCGATCACCCGGTCTTCCTCGGGAAAGGCGCCGGTGATTTCCGTGATCATGTCGAGTGTCTGCGCTTTTTCAAGCGCCGGAAAGTTTGCCTCGGCAATCTTCAGCGACGCAAAGCTCACGAGGCGCTCTTCCACGGCAACGCTGGTGTCGGATTCTATTTTGATGGTTCCGAGGGCCGTATCCTCGCTGTCCTTCGCCCGGTAGGAAACCGCCGCGTAGGCGGTCATATGCTGCTGCCGGTCCCAATCCGCTATCTGGGGCTGGTACACGACAACGGCGGCTCCCAGGGGAGTCGTATACCCCCTCGGCCAACCACCGTCTACCGCGGTCTCTTCGGCCTTCACTTTCTTCCCGCTCTGACCATGCACGATTGGGCAGGGGCCCGCCACGAGCCCCAAAGTAGTCAGCGCGATCACACACACCTGCTGGAACTGAGACAACATTCTCATTTTTTGCTCTCCGCGGCCGCTTCGGCCTTTTCGGACTCACTCGAATGATCTCGACACTCACCAACGAGAGAATTAACAGGACGACCCCGGTTCAGGCCGGCTCCATAATCCACGCGTGGGCCTTGTCAATTTCTGCATGAAGAAAATATCGTATGGGAAAACGGCGCACGCCCTGGCCGGTAAAAAGAACTACCAGTTCCTCCCACTCTTTGTTACCGACGAGCGCCATCTTCTCGATGTAGGCGTCATACTCCGCCTGAAAGGAAACATTTCCCCAGTCCCCCTCTTTGGCCCAGCCGAGGAAATTATCCGCCACGATAAGGTAACGAATCGGACCCGTCTCGTCGATGTGTTGCGCGGTGCGCTTCTGCACCTCGGCCAGTTCGGTGCTGGTCAGGAGCCCGCTGACTTGCACCTTTATCAGGTCATCGACAATTTCTACAATGCGTGCTGGCACGGCGATCCCTCAGTTCAACGGATCCGGAAGCCGAAGGCCCCGGAATTCAGCATTTCGGGTTTGCATCATCGATTTGTCCCGCCGCGCGCGACGGGATCGTCACTTAAACTCGGGGTAGCCTGGATTGACTACCCAGAAATTATCCTGAAGCGCCAGGGGCCGACCATTTTCGGCGCCGGCCGCCCGATGTTCTTTGAGAACGAGGATTACGTCGGAACTGACCGACGGGTCCTGATAGAAATAACTATGGCCGAATATGTCCGCCCGTTTGACTCGGGCATCCACGACTTCCAGGGTATCGTTTTGCGCCAGGCGCTTTTTCTGGACCGGCGACAGGATCTTGCTGGTGAGTTTTCCGATCCGGCTGACGCTGTCGAAAACCCAGCTTGAAAGACCAAGGGCGCGGTCGTCTTCGGAAATATAGATCGTCACCTGCTCGGGCACGAACGGGACCCCCTCCGCCATGACCCGCTGCGTCACCACTTCAAAATCAAGATCGGGCGCGGCCAGCACGACACTGCCGAGCTTCAGGGCCTTGCCGGGATCCAGGCCGCGATTCCTGTAGGCGATGTTGAGTTCGCGCAGCGCCGTCAGCGCCACATCGGTGCCCCGGCTGTGCGCCAGGATGTTTACCTTTTGCAGGTCCGGGCACTGGGCCAGCGCTTCCAGCATATTCTTCAAATGCATCACGGTGTACTCGCCGGACTCGCGATCGGTGGTGTAACCGCGAATGCCGCCGTGACCCGCCGGCCAGGAATAGGCGATGGGCACGCCCTGCCGCCCCATGAAATGCCACAACTCGGCGATCGTGGTGACGGAATCGTCGAAGGGGACGTTGTAGCCGTGGACGAGAACATACACCTCCTTCAGATCCGTCTGAGAGAGCTGCTTCGACACCACTTCCTGCAATTGCGTACCGGCAACCTGAAATTCGGCTTCGATGGCGCGCTTTCCCGCCTCATCCGAAAGGTACCAGTCGACTTTCCTGCCCGATGCGGGCCAGGTGAAAGTCTCGGTATTCTTCACGATGTGCGGCGCGAGCTTCTCTTTGCGGTCGGTGCTCAGGCTCTGACTTACGAGAGAATCCCAATCCTCAATCTCGCCAAAGCGCACCGCGCTGACGCCCGTAACCAACGCCGGCGCCCGCAATGAGCCATAGGTAAGCGCACCCGTCTTGTCTTCCAGGCGCTGGCGGTCTGTGGCGTAGATAATATTCACATCCGGCGAGCGGAGAACTTCCGGCGTGCCCTCGAAGGGGTTCTCTCCCCGGGCCGCATAGAGCGCGGGCGGCGGCATGAGCTGCCTGGTGGCGCATGCGGGCACAAGAAGTAGAATCAACGTGGCCATGGTCACATGGAGTATGGGGCGCACGATACTTTTCATGGTGTTCGGTTCTCGGTCGGGCGACCTTCTGGTTGACGCCGGCGTGTCCACGGCGCGAAGGCCCTTCGGTGCGTTGAATAGAGTCCAATCCCCACAAGGTGATCAGAAATTGATCGCCATCCCGATTACCGGCCCGTACGTGGTCATGTCCAGATCGAGGTGATCCTTGTCCAGCTCGATGTTCATATAGCGGTACCCGAATCCAACCTCATAGCGGTCGGAGATGCTGTAGGTCAGGACCGCCACGGCGTTCGTGGTGAGTTCGGATCCGGTGCCAAAGCCCGCAAGATCACCCCGGAGCGAGGCGTTCCAGCGTTCGGACAGATTGAAGCGCAGGCGCGCGCCGACCATCGGATCAAGCCAGTCTTTGGTTATGTCGGCGCCGAGTGGGCCCACATTTACATCCGAAGCCACGCGGAAGTAACGCGCGCCCACGAGCGCATCCACGCCGAACCGATTCATTTCAAAACTACGAATCGCACCGATTTCGAACATCGTCTGCTTGAGCACGACATCGGCGCCGACCTTGAAGGGGTTTCTGCGCGGAATGCGAAATTCGGCATCCTCGCTCATCTTGATAAAGTCCAACTCCGTAAAAAGTCCCCACTTCCCCTTCTGCAACTCCAAGCGGGCAAAAGCTTAGCACCTCGGCCCGATTGGACACAACCCGTCCCGTCGGTTCCGGGCGCTTTCTTTCCGTAGTACCCAACTACCGTCGGGCCGCTACCGCGTTACATCCATATACCGTCCGAAAACGGGACGCTTCGGATGCCCCGAACCCGAGTGCGCCGACGGAGGGAGGTCCTGTTGCGGAATGAGAAACAGGGCGCGCGGGCTCGTGCCCGAAGCCAAGGTGCAAACCATCGGAAAATAAAGGAATTTTCACGGGTTCGCATCGCGGAGTTCGGGCGGGAGGGTCGGTCACAGTCCCCCTTCGCGTTTTGCGTCGGACTGCCCTGGTCTCGGTTGGGTGGCGGAATCCCAGGTGGCGATGTCCTTCACGGAGGTGGGGCGGGTGTCGCCGGGGACATAGCGCCAGAGTTCCAGGCCCCGGGTGCCGCTGCCGGCGGCGAGGTAGAGCCCGGCGGCGGTGGGTGTGATGGTTTGGTAACTCAGCTTCTCAAATGGAACCGGTACGATGTCCCGCACCATCACGGTGCCCGCCGTGGTGCCGTCGCTGCGCCAGAGTTCTTCGCCGTGAACACCGTCGTCGGCGAGGAAATAGATCCCCTCTTTGAAAACCACGAGATTGCGGGGATTGCTGGATGTGGGGCCGGGGGCGATGTCGCGCACCAGCTCGGCGGGTCGATCAGGGCCGACGATCCAGAGTTCGCGCCCCGCTTCGGCTCGGGTGGCGCTGAAAAAGAGCGTGGACTCGCGCACAGTGAGGTGAAGGGGCGACTGGGCTTCGGTATCGACGGGCGCGGTTCCCCCGGCGGTGCCGTCGGTGCGCCAGAGTCGCACCGCGCCGCCGCCGTCTTCCGCGGTGAAGTAGACGATGGTGCCCAGCGGACTGAGGGACTGGGGCGCGCTGCTGCCGGGTCCGGGAAAAATGTCCTTCAGCAGGCGCGTCCCATCGCTGCCGCCGTCGGAGATCCAAAGTTCCGCGCCATGCTCGATATCGTTGCACACGAAGTAGAGCAAGTCGCCCACGGGCGTGAGCTGCTCTGGAGACGAGGATGGGTTGACGCTTGCATCGGTGTAAACATCCGCGAGCAGGGCCACCTCGCCCTGCTGATCGATGTACCAGAGTTCGCGACCGTGGATTGGATCGGTGGCGGCAAAGATCACGCGGCCATCGAGCGCGACGGACCAGTAGGGATAGGAACTGTCCGGCCCGGGATAGATGTCTTTCTGGAGCCGCGCCTCGCGGGAGGTGGCGCGCGCGAGGAAGAGTTCTTCGCCATAGTTGGGATCGAGGGCGCTGAAGACGGTATCGTTCTCGATGAGAGGAAAGATTGAATAGGGTTCGGAACCCGTCGGGCCGGGATACAGGTCCGCGAGCAAGGCGACTGTTTCATAGGGTTGGGTTGTAAACCAAAGTTCGCGCCCCATGCCCTCCCCGCGCGCGGGGAAAGTAATTCGATCGCCGTAGACCTTGTAGTTGTAAGCCCCGGAGCTCTCTTTACCGGGATAGACATCGGCCAGCAGCCGGGTGCCTTCGCCGGTGCCATCCGTTATCCACGGCTCTATGCCATGGGTGCCGTCGTCCGCCGAGAACACCGCCAGTTTCGTCCCATTTTCATTGGACACCAGTTCGAACCGGTTTGGCGGCGCGGTTCGGGGCGAAAAGAAGCTCCCGATGGTCGTGAATTCATTCGGATAAGACGGGGCGGGCCCGGGAGCAATGTCGGCCACAAGACGTGTGCCCTCCGATGTGCCATCGCTGATCATGAGCTCCAGTCCGTAGCCGACGGGCGCGCCGCGAAATAGAAATCGCTCCCCGTCCCACGGAAGAAATTCGGTATCGGGGGATCCCAGTGCGGCAACACGCTCAACGATCCCGCCGTCGGTGTTGTATCGAAAAAGTCCGGGCCCATCAGCGGGATGAAGCCCGCCGAAGTACAAGTATCCCCCCTGCAGGATGATGGAATAGTCGATCGCGATCTCCGGACCGTCGGGAAGCCTCAAGGCGCACAACTGGGTCCCCTCCGGCGTGCCATCGGTAACCCACAAATGGGTGGAGCCCGCCGCGATACGAAGCCACGCCCGTCCGTCGGGCGTGGCTCCAATCACGCCGTCGAAGTGCAGGCCCTGCTCCGCATCGAACTGGGCGATCCGCGTCGTGCCGGCGGCTGTCCCATCGGTGCGCCAGAGCTCGCTGCCGCCCACGGCGGGATCGAGGCGGAATAGTAGATGATGCCCGAAATCGGCGAAGTCGCTGATCGTGGAGCTCTCGGAGCCGGGAGTGATATCCGCCACCAGCGCGATCTCGCCCCTGGCGGTGGACCGCCATAACTCCCGACCGTGGATTCCGTCGTCCGCGGAGAAGTAAACATGCCCCTGGAAGGTGTAGAGCTCCTGCGGATCGGAAGACGGGGGCGCATAGGGCGCGGCGGGAAGGAGCCGAGGCAGCGCAAGCAGCGCCGCGAAAAGGACGAATGATCGCCGGGGATCGAGAAGAATCATGGTTTTGCCTCCTGGAAGACGAGCATCAATCCGTGGTTCACCTCGTCCAGTTTCTCAAAGCCCCAGCGGGCAAGCGCCTGGTCGCCTTCCACCGGCAGCAGGGCGGCGTTGATTCGCCAGCGCTGGTGGAGCCGCGGGCGGGCCGGCAGTCCCAGTTCCGAAAGGGGGATGCGCAACTCCGCCTGCCACTCGCCGCCCTCTACCGCCATGGCCACTTCCCAGTTGCACTGCCAGGGCAGCTCTCGCGCGCCCGCGCGCGCCCCGCTCCCGGTGATGCCCCCCGGCCCTATCTCCACGTGGAAGTGTTGGGAGATGCCACCGGGATCTTTGAGCCCGGAATCGAGGACGACGCGCAGACGCGCGCCCGGTACGGGGGAGGATGCGGTAAATCCCAGGATCAGGGCATTGTCCGACCAGCGCGCGCGCAAGGCCGCGCCACCCTCGCCCGCTTCGGCGTTTTCCGAGGGGCCCGTGCGGAATTCCTCCATCCACACGGACTCCTCCAGGTGTCCGTTCACCGCGATGGCGGTGTCGGCCCGAGGCACCGCGAGCCGGCCCCGCGCAAGGCCCGGCATGAGCATTTCCACTTCGCCGGCCCAGGCAAGTTTCCGGGGCATGAGCTCGTTGTAGATCAAGTTTTGCAGGGCGGGTGCGGACTCCAGGCGCTCGACGAAACTGCGCTCGCTGTAGGTCCCCGAGAGCGGCTTCGCAACAAGGAAGGCCGAGGTGCTCTCCCGATCGCGGCTATTGATCTTTTCCAGCGAAAGAGAGAGGGTGTTGCCCGCCCGATCGATCAGGG
Organism: Candidatus Hydrogenedentota bacterium; assembly: GCA_016791475.1. Classification (NCBI taxonomy): domain Bacteria; kingdom Pseudomonadati; phylum Candidatus Hydrogenedentota; species Candidatus Hydrogenedentota bacterium. Next base: position 23,855 of record JAEUWI010000008.1, on the reverse strand, counting down.
CCTCGCCACGGACCGCGCCGTAGCGGAAGCTGCCCCGCGCGGGTGAGAGATACTCCGCCCATCCGCCCGTGACGGTGAAGCGGTCCCGCCCGCCCGCCGGGATCAGGGCGAGGCTGAGCAATTCCAGATCGCCGAGAGACACGATCCGGGCGGTCTCCCCCTCGAAGGAGAGCTTCCAGATGGCATCGCCCGCTTCCGAATCGCCCACGCGCTGGGGGCGCAGGAACACAAGCGGCGCGTCCAGCTTTGCGGTGGTGGCTCCGGCCGCCGGAGCGGGTGCCGGTGTGACCGAATTGGACTGAAGCAGCCAGACCGCCGCCCCGCCGATGAGGATAAGACCGGCGGCATAGGCCCCGTGCTTTATCCACTTGCCCAGATCGGGAAGGCTGCGTTTGAGTTGAGTATTTCTCAATGCGGCCCGAATGGTCCGCGCGGTTTCGCTGTCGCGGGCCTTGCCGTATTCCGGCGTGGCCTGAAGGCGCTGGAGCGCTTCCAGCGCCGTGGGGCTCGCGCCCCCGCCTTTGCCCGCGATCAGGGCATCGACCAGCCCGGCCAACACGGGCGAGGCGTCGGGCGCCGCCTCCGCGATGGACGGCAGGGGCGCGGCGAGGTGCTGCCGCATGATGGCCATGGGGCTCTCCCCGGGAAAGGCCACCGTGCCGCTGAGCATTTCGAAGAGCATGATGCCCAGCGAATACAGGTCCCAACCCGGCGATGGCTCTTTGCCCTCCCACGCCTCCGGGGGCGCATAGCGCGGCGTGCCCATGAAAAAGCCACTGGAAGACTGGCTTCGCACCGAGTCCTTCATGTGGCTGGCATAGGCCGTGGCCAGGCCGAAGTCCGCTATCTTCGCGATTCCCTGCTGGGTGAGCAGAATATTGGCGGGCTTGATGTCGCGATGGATCACCCCGACGCCGTGGCAGGTCGCCAGACCCTCCAGGATATCCCCCGCGATCTGCGCCGCCACGGGCGGGGGAACGGCGGCATTCCGCATGAACCTGTCCAGCGAAAGGCCGTCAACATACTCCATGTCGATGAGGAAGGTGTTGTTGACGATCTCCAGTCCGTGCACGGCTACGATGTTCGGATGATGAAGCGAGGATACCGAGCGGGCCTCTTTCTGGAAGCGCTCTACAAACGCCGACTCCCGGTTCAGGTACTCATAGAGCACCTTCAAGGCCACCGTCCGCTTGAGCAGCTTGTCCTCCGCCAGATAAACCACCCCCATGCCGCCACGACCCAATTCCCGGATAATCTCGAACTTCTCGGACTCCAACACTGCAAGGTCCACCAGACCACCTCCCCTTCGATCCCTTCAGTCGACCACTTCGATGCCGCAGTTGCCCGCGCCCCGCCGACCGATATATATAGCGTACGCAATCAATATAGACGATGGAGGTCGGGCATGTACAGAACAGCAAGTGGCCCAATGCGGGAGACCGCGTCAAAGCGGACAGCAACGTGGCGGAACGGGCACATCCCCGGAGCGTGCACGCCACAAAGCGCCCGCTGGATGACCAGAAAGGTCTGGGTGGGTGAGAGGCGGTCGCGAAGAAGCGCCGGTGCAGTGTATCTCGCCGCCGTGACGCCCTATTCCCGCACGATGACCGCCGACCAGTCCTCGCCTATCCTCAATTCTGTCCAGGTTTTTCCTTCCTCCGTGGTGAACGGAGCCATGAAATCCGGCACTTCTTCCCCGCGTTCGTTGTACACGTGGACCTCGTGTTGCGAGGCATCGCCCCAGCCGTATCTTCCGCTGAGTTTCGTCACAATGCGTTCTTTGCCGATTATGTAGCCCTGGTGCAGCTCCAGCGGCGTAATGGGGAACATTTGCGAGGTGATCGTGGGATGCGTGGGGGTCACGGTCATGTCGTTGTACCAGTGATAAACGCAGCCATAGTCCAGCGCGGCGAGCATGGTGGCGTAGGCGTCCTGCTGGCTGTGTTCGGTGAGGTGATCGCCCAGGGCGATGGGCGAATACAGATGGCTCAAGGTGCAGTTCGTGATGTTCCCCGTTTCCACAAAGCAGGGGAACTCCAGCGCCGTCATGGCGCGCGTGTAGGGCGCGCCATTGCCAATCAACGGCCCGCGCGACTGGATGTACTTCGCCAGGCCCACACGCCAATCCTCGGTCAGCAAGGTGACCGAAGACTTCAGCCCGCGCACCTGCATGGACTTCGGATCGATGTCGCCGCTGATGCGGTCCCACGGCTCGCCGTAGTGGTACTGCACACTGCTGTACTCGTGCTCGTCCCAGTAAACGCCGTCGGCGCCGATCTCGTCGAGAATCACATCCACGTTCTTGCGCACTTCGGCGCCGTAGAGGTTGCCCGTCATGGGCAGGTAGATACGCTGGTCCTCCTTGCCGTAGTCCGCCTGCTTGCCGTCGGGCCGCAGCGTGCGGGCGTCTGCATAGCGCTCCACACCCTCGTCGGTAACGTCGAGGAAGCAGTGGAAATAAACCATATACGTCGCGTCGTACAGGCCGCGCCAGCGCGCGAAAGATTTCTTGAAGGACTCGTGCTCCACCTGCTGGAAGGCCGTGCCGTGGGCATAGCGGCCTTTATAATTTGAAAATATCGACGCACAAACATATTCGGGATCTTTCCACTCCAGAAAGTTCTTCACCTGCTCGTCGCTCCATACGTCGGTCAGTTCCCCAGAGCGCAGGAAGGCAAAGCCGCCCTCGATCACGAAGTTCGCCTCCATGAATCGCCGGGCGATATTGATGAAGGTGTAGTAGTCCGGCGCGGGCACGGGCACGGCGATCCACTCAGCGGTGTAGCTCGCGCCGGGTGGCAGCACGAGGTTGTTGTCCGCCACGCCGACGCTTCCCTCCGCGCCGTAGTTCGTGCTATGGACGCGGAAGACATCGTCCGACGCGATAAGGCCCAGGCCCCACTTTTCCGATGCCCCGAAGGTGGTGCAGTTCGCCGGGGTGCTCGCCTGTCCGGCTTGATCGCTCTGCTCCAGGCCCGCAATCCAGAGGCGCTTCAGATCCGCGCCGAGCTTCGCCTGGTGGCGATGCATGATGCCCAGATTCTCACTGGTCAGGTTGGTGAAGGTATCGAAGACCACCACGCCCTCGCCACGCTCTTCCACGCGGCGGCTGTGGCGGAAGTAGTCGTTGCTCCCCGTAACCCAGCCCGGGGCGGGCGTGGAAAACTGGCTCTCGATCATCACCTCGGTATCGCCGAATTTCAACGCGATTCTTGACTCGGGCAGCACCGCGGCCGTGTAGGTTGTGCGGTGGCTGGTGCCCGGCGCAATCGTGGCAATGGGCCCCGTCGGCGGACCCGCCTTCGCCCGTTCGGCGGCGGCGGGCGCACGAAAAACCAGCTCCGCCTGACCCGCGTGGAGCACTTCCTTGATCCGCTCGTCGGCGGAATGCTGCACGACCAGATCATTCGCGCCGACTTTCAGCAGGTCGGTAACGTCCAGCTCAAAAAGGCAGGGGATGACGCCATCCTGAAGTCCATAGTGATTGTCGTGATTGGGCGCTTCAAAATCCGGGCTGTAGTAGGCGGCCAGTTGCTCGCCGGAATACATGGAGTACACGTCGCCGCCCCGGGAGGCCTGGCGCAATTTCTTGTTGAGCAGACGTTCGCCCGATAGCCCAACGCCGTTCAAAACAAGCCGCAACGACGGCGTGTAGCCCGCCACTTGCTTGAAATCCAGCCGGGCCATCAGGCGAATCACCGCGATCTGGCCCTCCGGTGCAGCGGGCGCCTCGAACGTAAGACGTTCTTTGCCCCCCTGCGGAATGACAAGTGCATCGAAGAGCGGTTGGCCTTTGACCGTCGGCGTCGCCAGGCCATCACTCCCCGCGAGTATCATGGGATGCAGCCGCGCCCGTGTGTGCTCCCAAACCGCTGTGCCCGTGGTAAGCAGTGTGTCCTGATGGGCCTCGGCCCCGTCGGTGTCGCTCAGGCCAACTTCCACGCCCAGGGCCAGACCCGCAACCGGCGCAATACCGAGCGCTTTCCACGGAATGGCCGCCTCCAGGATCCAGCCCTCCGCCGTTTGTGTGGAGGCGATCAGCGCGCCTTCCAGCGCAAGCGCCCGCGGCTTGTAGACAAATACTTCCGGCTGGGTATCGGCCAGCGGATCGCCTGTCACGCCGAAGTTGCCGGGACTCAGGGCAATCTGAAACTGGCCCGCACCGAATTCGGCGCGACCCGGCTCCACATCCGGCGTCACATCGAGGTACAACTCCACATGATCGCCCTGCCAGAGTCCCACGCCCCGTTGTGCCTGGGCAAGGACATCGTCCTTCACTTCGGCGGCGAGGTAAAGGTGATCTTCGCGCCACGCCAGGTGAACCGTGCCACTGAGGTCCGTTGCGCCACCCCAGGCCCCCGCGCCGAAAACCGCTTGCCCGGGCTGATCGATCATGATGGCGTTGACCACGGCGGACCAGTCGCCCAGTGCGCCATCCACCGCGATGGGCGGATCCGGCTTGAGCGGGATTCCGTGGATCGCCTGGGCGGAGGCCACCAGCGTGGTCAGGAAGAGAACAGCGAGGGCAATGGGCAGACTTGGGCGCATGGGGCTACTTTCTTGATCTTCAGTGCGGTGTACGCGATAGAGAAGATCATGTTCGCACAGCCGCGCCTCTGGATCAATGCCCCCTATCCCCCGATCATACCCGCGATGTAGGCGCGGGTGGTCCACTGCGAGCGGCACTCGTTGCCTTCATGGGCCACGTAGGCGTTGCTCTGGGTCTCATCCAGCACGCGCGCCTTGGAGGTGTCCGCAATCTGTAACTGCATGAGATCCCAAATGTAATCCTGGTGCTTCTCGTTCAGGATCGGGAAGGCCACCTCCACCCGCCAGTCGAGATTGCGCTCCATGAGATCGGCGCTGCCGAGAAAAATGTCGCGCTCCTTGCCCTTGCCGAAGATATAGATTCGCTGGTGCTCCAGATAGCGATCGAGAATCGATATGGCGCGGATGTTCGGATGAGGCCTCATCGCATAGGTGGTCCGCACGATGAAGTCCATCTTCACGCCGGCATCGGCCAGCTCGTAGAGCTTCTTGATGATGTCCTGATCGGTCAGGTGATTGACCTTGATCAGCACATAGCCCTTCTCTTTCTTCGCCTTCTCGCGCTGGAGCAGGGCCATGAAGCCGCTCCGCGAGTTGAAGGGCGACACGAGCAGGTACTTGAACTGGGGCGCGGTGACGGCCCGCATGGTCGCAGCCGTTTCCAGATAGGCAAAAATACTCGCGACCTCGTCGGTCAGCCGTTTGTCGCTGGTGAGCAGGATGCTGTCCACATAGAGCTTGCCCGTTGCTTCGTTGAAATTGCCCGTGGAAAGACCCGCGTACAGGGTGCTGCGGCGCTCGATCAACAGGAGCTTGGAGTGCACCTTCAGCGGCGGGACGCCGTAGACCACCTGGGCCCCCACCTCGGTAAGGGTCTCGGCAATGCGAATGTTCTGTTCTTCGTCGAAGCGGGCCTGAAGCTCGATGGAGACGAAGATCTTCTTGCCATTGCGCGCGGCATTGTACAGCGCGTTCACGATCTGGGAATTCCGCGCGGAACGATACATGGTCATCTTGATGGACTTCACGTGGGGGTCAATGGCCGCCTCGCGGAGCAACCGGACCACATGATCGAAGGACTGGTAGGGATAGGTGATGATGAGATCCCGTTCCTTGATTGCGTCCATCATGGGGCGCACATCGCCGTCGAGGATTGGGTGGGGCAGGGGCGGCAGCTTGGGGAAAACCAGCTCTTCGTGGTTGGCCGGAAAGCGGATGAGGTCCTTCATGTTGTGGTAGCGGCCGCCGGGAATAAGCGTGTCTTCCTCGTGAATGTCCAGCTCGTGCTTCAGCATCTTAAGGAAGCCCTGGGGCATCTCAGCATCAAAAACCAGGCGGGTCGGGCGACCGCCCTTGCGCTGCTTCAGCACCCGCTCCATCTTGCGGATGTAACCGTCCGTGAAATCGTTGTCCATGTCGAGCTGGGCGTCGCGCGACACCTTGAATTCGAAAGCGCCGATCTCGTCGTACTCGAAGATGTAAAACACCTCGTGCAGGTTGAGGCGAATAACGTCGTCGATGTACATGATGTTGCCGTTGGGCAATTCCACGAAGCGGGGCAGCGCCGGGGGAATTTCCAGGATCGCATAGCGCTTCTTCTTGCCGCGCATGACTACGGCGAGGTACAGCGCGCCGTCGGTCAAGTTGGGAAAGGGCTGGGTCTTGTAGCAGATAAGCGGCACCAGCATGGGCAGCACGTTGGCCCGGAAGTAGCCGTTGAGCCAGGTCTCCAGGCCGTTGCCGTTGTTCCGGATGTCCTCGTCGGTCACAATCCGGATACCCTTTTCCGCAAGTGCCAGCGTGATTTCCCGGTAGGCCGCGCGGGAGCGTTCGTCCAGCTCCCGGGCTTTTTCCTTAAGCTTTTCCAGGATCTCCTCGAAGCCCTTTTTTCCCATTTCAATTCGGCGGTGAATACTGGCCACGCGCACCTTGAAGAATTCGTCCATATTGGACGAGAAAATCCCCAGGAAGTGGAGGCGCTCCAGAAGCGGGTTGCGATCATCCTCCGCCTCCTGCAGCACGCGCTCGTTGAAGGAAAGAGTCGAAATCTCGCGAATCTGGTGTATGTTCTTCATGATGCCTTGCGAAAAGGTTCGGGTAACGGGATCGTGCAACTACAGGGCGAACGCATCGGGCGCGGCGGCAGTGCGCGACCTACGCAACCGCACCAAGTATGGCCTATAATAAAGACTCTCTATTGTTACAGTTTCTCGCGACACGGGTCCATCTTTCGGGGGCGGCGCCCTGTGCGAGGCCCAATTAAGGCCCTCTTGTCATGCCCGCTAACGATTCCCTAATAATTCTCGGCCCCACCGCATCGGGTAAAACCGCCCTGGGCGTCGCCCTGGCCCGTCTGCTGGGCGGGGAGATCATCTCCGCCGACTCGCGACAGGTCTACCGCGGTCTGGACATCGGCACCGGCAAAGACCTCCACGAATTCGATCTCGGCGGGCCGCCGGTGGCCCACCACCTCATCGATATTGTGGATCCCGGCACGGAGTACAACGTGTTCCAGTTCCAGCGCGACTTCCACGCCGCATTCGCGGAGATCCGGGGCCGGAGTCACTTGCCCGTCGTTGTGGGGGGCACCGGCATGTACCTGGATGCGGCCCTCTCCAAGACCATGATGATCGCCGTGCCCCACAATCCCGAATTGCGCGCCGCCATGGAACCCATGTCCACCGAGCTGCTTCAGGAAAAGCTGGTGGCGCTTAAACCCGACCTCCACAATACCACCGACCTTCTGGACCGGGACCGCATCCTCCGGGCCATCGAGATCGAGCTCTTCATTCAAGAGGCGACGCCGGAACCCGCGCCGCCGATTCAACCCTTGGTACTCGGGGTGGCGTGGGACCGAAAAAAGCTCCGACAGCGCATTGCCGGTCGCCTCAAAGCGCGCCTGGAAGAAGGCCTGATCGAGGAGGTGGAGGATCTCATCGCCAGCGGTTGCTCCTGGGAACGCCTGGAACAACTCGGCCTGGAATACCGCAATGTTTCGCAGTTCCTCCGGGGCAAGATCAAGAATCGCAACGATCTCTACCAGAAACTGAGCGGCGAAATCAGCCAGTTCGCCAAGCGGCAGGACACGTGGTTCCGCAGGATGGAGCGCAACGGCACCGAGATCCACTGGATCGAAGAAGGCCGCCTGGATCGCGCGCTGGCCGTAATCCGGGCGCACCAGTGAAAGACCCCGTTCCCGCCTATCTTCAGAAGCGCGCCGCGCACGTTTCGTGGCCGTGGATCGAGGGCAACCTCCGCGCCGGGGCTCTTACCCAGGCCGTGGTAATTCCCGTCCTCGCGGAGTCCGCGAATCTCTTCCTCACGCTTTCCGACCTCGCAGCAAACTCACGCGCAATGCTGGAAAATACTGTGGTGCTCTGCGTGGTCAACAATCGCCAGCCCGATATCGCGGGCGAGGCCGATTGCGCGGACAATCAGCGCACGCTGGAGGCCCTCCCCGTTTTCGCTGCCGAACACCCGGGGCTACGCCTCGCCTGGATAGATGCGGCCAGCACCGACCGCGCGCTGGGGCCGAAGGAGGGCGTAGGATTGGCGCGTAAGATCGGGCTCGACTGGGCCCTCGCGCTTCTTCAAGAGTCGCGCGCCGACCATGGCGGCGCGCTCATCTGTCTCGACGCCGATACGCGGGTAGAGGCCAACTACCTCGCCACAATTCACGACTTTTTCCAGGCGGAACGGCGCTGGGCCGCCGTGGTCGACTACGCCCATCCCGTCGACGGACCCGACGATGATGTGCGCGCGATATTGAGCTACGAGCTCTTCCTGCGCTATCAGGAGCTGGCGTGGCGCTTTGCGGGATCGCCCTATGCCTACCCCGCCATCGGCTCCACCATGCTGTGCACGGGGGAGGCCTATGCCGCCTCCGGCGGGATGAACCGTCGCCAGGCAGGGGAAGATTTCTACTTCCTCCAGCAACTGGCGAAGACGGGAAAAGTGGAGCGGGTCCACGGCACGACCGTCATCCCATCGGGGCGGGCCTCCCACCGCGTGCCCTTTGGCACGGGCCGAAAGGTGGGCCAGTTTAAAGTCGACGAAGAAGACGCCTACCTCACCTACCACGCGGATACGTGGAAGGTGCTCCGGTCGTGGCTTACGCTGGTGGACCGCAATCTCGACGCCACCGGCGCTGCGCTCATGTCAAGCGCGGAGGCTGTCACACCCGAACTCTCCGCCTGGCTCGCAGCGCAAGATTTTACAACGGCATGGGAACGCATCCGCCGCCACTGCACCGATCCCGCCCAGCGCCGCAGCCAGTTTCACGGCTGGTTCGACGCCTTCCGCACTCTGAAACTTGCCCACCACCTGCGCGACAGCGGCCTGCCCCGGCAGGACCTCTTTGAATCCCTGGCAAAGGTCATGGCGTGGCTGGAGATCCCCACGCCCATGCCAATCACGGCCGCCCTGCGCCACGATGTACCCGCGCAGCGAAGCTTGCTTCAAGAAATGAGGGAAAAGGCTGAAGTGTAGGTCCTGAAGCTCATATGAGTAAGTATGAAAACTGCGATCCCATAAGACCCATAAGACCCATAAGACCCATAAGACCCATAAGACCCATAAGACCCATAAGACCCATAAGACCCATCAAGCCCTACAGCGATTCCAGCGGCGCCACCTCGTCCACCACAATCGCCTCTTCGGCCGGCGCAGGCGCGGCATACGAAGGCGGGCCATTCCCCTTGATATAGGCTTCCTTGTACTTGCCGCCCCGATAGCCCGTGCGCCGATCAATCTCGACAAACTCAATATTGTCCGGCACGGCAAAATCCTTTACCGGCATGCCGTCCTCCGCCGCTTTGATGAACTCGATCCAGACGGGCGCCGCCTGGTGGCCACCCGTGAAGGTCAGACCATCGCGATCGCGACCCTCGCCCAGCGGACGGTTGTCGGCATAACCCAGCCATACCACGCATGTAAACTCCGGCGTGAAACCGGCAAACCAGGCGTCGCGGCTGTCGTTGGTCGTGCCGGTCTTGCCGCCCCGGGGACGATTGATGACGTGGGTGCGGGCGCCCGTGGGGCTATAGCCGCCGCCTGGAAAGGGCGTAGCCACACCCTGAAGCATGTGATTTACCACGAAGGCCACATCGGCGGGCATGGCCTCCTCCACCTGCGGATTGGCGTTATAGTCATAGCGCGTATGTCCGTCGCGATCTTTGATATCCGTGATCAAGATGGGGCTGTAGCGCTTGCCGCCATTGGCGAAGGTCGAGTAGGCCGAGCACATTTCCATCACGGTGACGTGGGGCGTGCCCAGAGCGATGGTGAGGCCCTGCTGAGGATCGGTCTGGATTCCGCAGCCCTCCAGGTAGGAGCGCACATAGGGCGCGCCAAGCTGCTCCACCAGCTTGATGGATACGATGTTAATCGACCGCTCCAGGGCCTGGCGAATGGGCATGGCGCCGTGAAACTTGCCATCGAAATTCTTCGGGGCCCACACGGTTCCGGCACTGTTCACGCGCACATAGGGCGCGTCCACAATGATGGTGGAGGGCGTCATGCCCGAGGCGATGGCCGCCGCCCAGACAAAGGGCTTGATACTGGAGCCAATAAGGCGCTTGGCCTGGGTGGCGCTGTTGAACTTGACGGTGTCGAAGTCGCGCCCGCCCACCATCGCGCGGACAAAGCCCTGGGAGCCTTCGCGGTTGTCGATGCAGACCAACGCCCCGGAAACGGGAACAAATTCCTCCTCCCGACCGACTTTGGTGAGCCACGCCAGCTTCTTCTCGTCGAAGCGGTCGAGCGCCTCCAGCAGAGCCTTTTCCGCCGCCCGCTGCATGCGCATGTCGATCGTGGTGTTGATCTCCATGCCCTGCTCCAAGACCTCTTCTTTATTGAACTTGTCGTAGATGAACTTGCGCACTTCCTCGGCAAAATAGGGCGCCTTGAACTTCGAGGGCGACCAGACCCCCTCACCCGCCTTCTCCCGCTCCAGCCGCTCTTCCGGGGTAATGACGGAGGCATCCATGTCTTCGGCCATGGCCGCGTCGTACTGCGCCTGGGTGATGAAGGCATTCTCGGGATCAAGCATCTGGCCCAGCACAATATCCCGGCGTGTTTTCGCATTCACCGGATTGTGGATTGGCTCGTTCGCATTGGGCGCGCGGGTAAGCCCCGCCATGGTGGCGGCCTCCGCGATGGTCAATTCGCGGCAGCTCTTGCCAAAATACTGCTGGGAAGCGGCCTCAACGCCATAGGCGCTGATGCCGAGGAAAATCTGGTTGAGATAGAGTTCCAGGATCTCGTCTTTGGTGAACTCGCGCTCCACCTGGAGCGCCGTGATCATTTCGCGGATCTTCCGCTCGGGCGTAACTTCCTTGCCGACGGAAAGATCTTCAATATTGCGGACGACCTGCTGGGTGATCGTGCTAGCACCTCGAAAATTGCCCGTTTGCAGCCCCTGGAAGGCCGCATTCAGAATCGCGTCCGGCCGGACGCCCTTGTGCGCGTAGAAGGTGTGGTCTTCGGTGGCCAGAAATGCTTTGACCAGGTGGAGGGGCATCTCGTTCAGCGGGACAAGCTGGCGCTCCTCAATCGTGAACTGGCCCAGCATGACGCCGTCACTGGAATAGACCTTGCTCCCGATGTTGGGCCGGAATTCCTCCAAGGCCTCGATCGTGGTCTTCGCATCTTCCAGCACCCACACGAAAACGCCAAGGCCCGCGCCCCAGGCCCCGCCCATGATCAGCATGAGAAAGAAAAAAAGCCCCGCGCAGCCACGGTTTACTGTGCCTCGATGCTCTTTCTCGGATGCCTTGTCTGCCATGTTGCTGCTGTGCGTCCCTTGTGGTGCGGTACCCGGAAAAGGTGGGGCGGGCCGGGTGTGGATAGCCTGAGTTGGGTGCCCTCAGTTTACCACCCGGCCTTCCGCCGGGGCAAAGAGCACTGCCTGGTGGGTATATATCCCCCACCGCCCCCTCAGGTTTCATCCGGCTGGGGCAGCGCCCCCCAGCGCCCACCCCGAAACCACGCTCGCAGAAACTCCTGCGCCGCTATCGCGCCCGAAACATCCATGATGAGGTCCACCACGTCCGGCGACCGGAGCGGCACAAAGTACTGATGGCACTCGTCGAAGGCGCCGTAGGTGAACACCGCCATCGCGGGGGCCACATGATACACCCAGGAGGGATGGGGCTTGCCCGATCGGTGCAACCCCACGGAAACCACAGCCGCCAGTCCCCCGAAAAGGACGAAATGGGCCATCTTATCCAGATGAGGGATTTTGAAACCCGAGCCGGGCGGCATGCTCTGGTTCGACAGCCAGAATATGAAGCAGCAATAGGCCAGCGCGGCCACATAGTAGCGTGGTTTCAAGGATGGGGCCTCCTGGGTCCCGTGGGTGATTTTCTCATGCCCGATCGGGCCCACTGACGATACCGACTATCGCGTAGCGGTGTCATTCTTCCGTCAGGGGCACCCGGGTCACTTCTATCCGAAGGATTACGTCATCAAAGTCATAAGACGCCGGCACATCCCCCACACCGAGCACGCCGTCGTGGCGGCGAATGCCGTTGGGGGGCGCCGTGGCCAGACTGCGATTATCGTCTTCCACCTCGTCGTCGGGCTCATCGCCGGGAATCGGCTCCGGGCCCAGGCGGGAGGCGTCGTCGTTGATAAAGGCTTCCAGTTCGTTGTTTTCTTCAATACCGGCATCGTAGCCAAAGGCGAAATAGACCGCCGAACCCGATTCCGGGAGCACGGCGCGATCAACGCCCCAGAAGCCGTCATTCGTTCCCAGGAGCCCCCCGGCCAGAGAAAGGACATCCCCCGGGACCGCATCGATTTCCAGGGTCTGGGTATCGGTCAGATCGGGGCCCGAACCGGCATGGACACCAAATCGGGGCACCACAAGCCCCATGGCGGGCAGGGGAAGAACCGTATAGGCCACCTCCGTCACACCACCGCGCGCCTGAAAATCGTCGATTAAGGCGCTCAATTCACCCGCCGTCGCCAGACCGCCAATGCCCGGTCCCGCGTGCTGTCCCTCCTCCCATAGGGCCACCTCCGGCACATGGGCCGCCGCCACCACGGGACTCATGGGGTGATTGCTGATATTCCGCACCTCAATGGCGTAGCGACGCAGATCCTCCCCTTCCTCGGGACATCCGCACAGAACAGCGGGAGCAAGGAACAGGATGAAGGCTGATAGCTTGGGCGTACGCACAACGAAACTCCGGGAATGACCGCGACTCACCCGCTATGGTAACCGAAGCAGGCCCGAAGTTTGAAGTGCCAAGGCATCATCGATTCCACGCGCCACTGTTCATCCTTCATCCTTCAGCCTTCAGCCTTCAGCCTTCAGCCTTCATCCTTCAGCCTTCATCCTTCAGCCTTCAGCCTTCAGCCTTCAGCCTTCAGCCTTCAGCCTGCAGCCTGCAGCCTGCAGCCTGCAGCCTTCAGCCTGCACTTGATCCCTCCCCCCTCCTTTGCCACAATGGCCTCGCTCATTGAGCTTGACGCAATATCGGCGGAGTGGTCTGCCGCAACAGGGGTAAACGATGCTGCAATCCATGGCCCGGCTCCCGGGGATTGGTCTCCGGATCGGTCGCGAAATCGGGCGGCGCTTCCGGCGTCATGGCGCCCGATCAGCCTGGATCTGCGCTCGGGTTCATCTCCAGAACGGCACGCTGCGACTGCGCGGCCGCTTGCATTCCACGGACCGCGTGGCGTGCCCCTGCTGCGGCTGGCGCGGCCCCGGTTTTCGCGCCCTCGACTGCGGGCAATTCCTCGTGCCACAGGTGGAGTGTCCCCACTGCGGTGCCCACGAGCGGCACCGCTTTCTCCACCTCTTCCTCTCGCGCCGCCCGCCCGTCTTCATGACCGCACCGGGGCGCATCCTCCACTTCGCGCCGGAGGCGAGCGTGCGCCGATTCATCGATCAGAATCCCGACGCGCGCTGCATCTCCACGGACTACGCCAAAGGCGTCTATGAGCGCATCCTTCATGGGGTCGACGGCCCACTCTTTATATCCGACATTCACCACATGCCACTGGCGGATGACGTGATCGACGGTATATTCTGCCTCCACGTGCTGGAGCACGTGCGGGATGATCGCGAGGCCATTCGCAACCTCTTCAGGATTGCCCGACCCGGCGGGGAAGCGGTACTCATGGTGCCCTTCATGATGGACCAGACCGAGACGGAGGAGTACGGCGCTCCCGATCCGGAGCTTTTTGATCACGTGCGTGGTTATTCGCCGCTGGATTTCAAGGACCGCCTCGCGCCCTTTGACTACGAAGAAATCGTACCGTCGGCCATGCTGCCGCCGGGCGATGTGGACCGCTACAAGATTCCGGACAGCCAGGTGATCTACCTCTGCCGGAAAGGAGGAGACTCAAATGCGTAAGATCCCGTTGGCTCTGGTCGCCACAACCCTGTTGGCCCTTTCCACATCCCCGACCGAGTTCCCCGCCTTCGACGCCCTGCCGGTACAGACCGCGCTTCCAGACGCCTTCACCATGATGGACGGTACAAAAATCACCACGGCGCAAGAATGGACCGAGAAGCGCCGTCCCGAATTGATCGAACTCTTCAAGCACTATGTCTACGGATTCGCCCCCGATGCGCCGGAAATTGAAGTCTCCGAGACCGTGCCGCCCCAACCCCTCCTGGAGGGAAAAGGCCTGCTGAAGCAACTCACCATCCGCTTCAAGAATCTGCCGGGTGAAAATGCCCCGCGCATTCGCCTGGCCCTGTTTCTGCCCGCGGCGGCCACGGGGCCCGTGCCGGTATTTCTCGCGCCGAACAAGTGCGGCAACTACGAGGTGCTGCGCGATTCCGCCATCCAGTACGACCCCGCCACGTGGTGTCCGGATAACTGCCCGGACCCCGAAACCGAAGGCCGCGGGGCCAATGAAGACTACTGGTGCGTGAGTTCCATCCTCGATCGCGGCTACGCCTTCGCTACCTATCACGACAGCGACATCGATCCGGACAAGCACGACTTCACCGATGGCATCCACGCCGCCTATGCGGCCGAGCACCCGATTTCGGGCGAGAGTTGGGGCACCATCGCCGCGTGGTCCTGGGGCCTGAGCCGCTGCATTGACTATCTCGTCACTGATCCTGCGATCAACCCCGCGCAGGTGGCCGTGATCGGCCATTCGCGCCGAGGCAAGACCGCGTTGCTTACCGCCGCCCTGGACGAGCGTGTCGCCCTCGTGGTGCCCCACCAGTCGGGCACGGGCGGCATGGCCTTGAGCCGGGACAACGATCAGGAAACGACCGAGCGCATCAACCGTGTCTTCCCCCACTGGTTCTGCGACAATTTCGTTCAATTCGATCTGAAGGAAGACAAGCTGCCCATCGATCAGCACCTGCTGGTGGCGCTGGTGGCGCCCCGTCCACTGCTGGACACCGAAGGGCTTCAGGACACCTGGGCCAACGGAAAAAGCGCGCTGAAGAGCATCATGGCCGCGAACCGCGTCTACAAACTGCTCGGCGCGCAAGGCATCAAGGGCGGCGGCATGATCCAGGGTCCCGCAAAGCTCACGAGGGAGAACACAGGAAATCTGCTCCAGTATCGGCTGAACACGGTCCATGTGCTCACGCAGGAATACTGGAACGCCATCCTCGATTTTGCCGACATCCAGTTCGGGCGGAGCTAACCGATCGCACCAGCCTCTGCGATTGTTGCACCACGAAGGCACGAAGGGCACGAAGAAGAAAGATTGATTTCCTGCCCGGTGGGCCATAGTCCTTTGCGTCTCAGCGCCTTTGCGTGACATATTTCCCTGGGTCTCACGCAAAGGCGCGAAGGCGCAAAGATAGATGCCCTGAGCTCACGGAAAAGTCTTCTGCCTTTCTTCCTTCGTGTCCTTCGTGCCTTCGTGGTTAAATTTTTCAGGCCCTGACGTTTGGAGATCCCCAATCATCGTCAACCGTTCACACATTCCGCGCATTCTCATCGTGCCGCCGCTCTGGGCGCTGGCGGTGATGGCCTTCATTGGCCTCATCGATCCGGTGAGCCATGGGATCATCCGCCACTTCCCGCCCGAGGGCGCCGCACCCACCGGCGGCCACACGGTGGACACGATCTTTTACCTCGCGGGCATGGAGCATGCCCACCCGCCTTGGACTTCGCCCTATACGCTCTGCGGCGAACCCTACACCGAAGGCGACATCTCCCTCTTCGCCATTCCTTTCCACCACCTCTTCGGCGCGGTGGGCACCATCGGCGATTGGCTCCACATCGAGCCTTTCTACATGATCGCCCTCGCCAATGGCGCATGCGCGGCCTTTTACCTCTATGCGGTGTATTGTTTCCTCGTTCTGGTCGTGCCGCGACTGGCGGGCCGTGCGTTTCTGCTCTTCAGCCTCGGCGGAGGATTGGGCGGGCTGCTCTATCTTCTCACGGCACCCCGGCACAGCCACCCGGATTTTGGCGTCTATTTTCAACGCTATTTCATGTATGAGCTCAACGAGGGCGCGCGCTTTCAGCCCTGGCTCATGGCCGCGCGGCTCTACTACACCCTGCCCTTCGGCCTGGCCTTTCTCGGGCTCGCCGCCTTCTGGCGCGGACTCGAATCGGGCCGACGTGTCGACGGCATAGTCGCCACCATGCTCCTCGCCCTTCCGGCCTTCATCAACATGCGCCTCGGCCCCATGTTCTGGATGGTGCTGGTGCTCCTGGCCTGTTGTCATCCCGTCGCGCCCTGGCGACGGCGCATCGCGTGGTCGGGCGTGGCCCTCATCGGAACGAGTATTGGCCTCGGCGCTTCCGCGTGGATGATCTCGTTGAATCCCCAGTTGGTGGAGAACGTGGCCCGCAGCCAGCGCACCGCCCTGTGGTTTTCGCCCATCGTAAGCGCCACGTTCTTCTATTGGCTCATCGTACCCGGCGCAATCCTGCGCAGCGGCAATTCCGCGAAGGGCATTTTCCGCTACGCCGCCTGGGCCGCCATCGCGTATGTGGGCACCTTCGCCGCGCTCTATTTGGCCTACCAGCTCTACTATGGCAATTTCCTCCGTACGGGCGAGTTCCATGTGGCGGTGAAGATCTCCGACTGGGCACTACTTCTCGGGACGCCACTGGGGCTCGCGTTGGCGTGGTGGAAGGGTAAGACGCCGCAGGTCGCGACGGACGCCGATGCCCCGCCCTGGGCCGCCTTGTGGCTGCTGCTCTTCTTCACCCTGTCCATCTCCGCGTGGGGCCAGGGTTGGTTCCTGAAATTCACGCCCGACCGCTTCGCCATCATGATCGGCGTGCCCCTGGCCATTCTCGGCGCGGCCGCCATCGAGCGGGGCGTCGTGCGGTGGCCGAAGATTTACCGGAGTCTGCATGCGGCGTTCATCGTCTGCGGCGTGCTCTCCATAGGCGTCACCTGGCTCGTCACCTATGGTCCCCTGGGCTACCGCACACTCCAACAGCACTATCCCTGGACGCGCTTCGCCTTCATGAACCAGGCCGACGCCGACACGCTCGCGCACCTCGAAGAGGGCGTCGTTCTCGCGCCTTCCGACGGCGCGCCGATCATGGGCGACATTGCAGTACTGAAAGGAAACTCCACGGTCTACGGCATCGGCATCCAGGACTACGCCCGCCACGAAGGGCCCGCCTTGCGCGGCGTGGTGGCAAAGTTCTTCCACCCCGACACCCCTGATGATTGGCGCAAGGCAAGGGCCGAGGAGTGGTGCGTGCGTTATGTCTACTGCCCCGACACCGACCCGGTGAATCCAGAGACCGTGGCGCAGTTAAGGGCGTGCGGATGGCTGACAGAGGTGGCGGGGAAGGGGAACGCGGTCATGTTTGAGATGAGGGACAGCGTCGCCCCGTGATGCCGACGCGCGAGAAAAACGTTGCATGATCTTTTCCACCTCAATCAGGAAAAGGGTTCATCCGGCTTGAGCGTACTTTCTCTTTTGTGGCCAGCTCCGCAAGGATCTGAAAGTGCTTGATTTTCGAATGCTTTGGCCCCGGAGGGGCGGCGGAACTTAGCCCAGGGTGGAGCGAGGCACGAGCGGAACCCTGGGATCTCGATTGAATCCGCACTCCAGCCCCCGAAGGGGGCGACGGAAACCACTCAGGCGTACTACTGTTGGTACACTTTCAAAGAGCCGCGCCAGGTAGCGAGATTACGTCGCTTTGCCAAAATCTCCGCCACCCCCTTCGGGGGTTCTACGCTATAGATATTCCAGATCCCAGGGTTCCGCTTTGGCTCCATTCGCCGCGGCGAACTAAGTTCCGCCGCCCCTCCGGGGCATTGACTGAAAATGAAATCCAATCACGCGTGGTGACTTGCTCTTGATGTAACTCCCTGGCTCACAAAGACGCAAAGAACTCCCAGAGTATTTCCAGTCCGAACGAGCGTGTACGATCAAACCGGATGAACCAGAAAAAGTTTACCTCGACCGGCGGGGCTGTCCTGTAGTCAGGGAAGGCGACCAGACCGATCCGAGGGCGTCCCTGTTTTGTGAATTCAGCGTCTGACAGAACCCGTCGCAAATTCGCGCGGCCCACTGCACACGCCCGAGTCGTGGGGCGCCGCTGTCCCTACCCCCGTTGATACACCGTCTTCCCGTCGCAGATTGTGTACTTCACCAATCCCTTCAACGTCTCGCCGATGAAGGGCGAGTTCTTGCTGCGTGAGCCGAATTCGCTTTCCTGGACGAGCCATTCGGCTTTCGGATCGAAGATGCAGATGTCCGCCGGACCGCCTTCTTTGAGTTCGCCCGCGCCGAGATCGCAGATGCGTGATCCGGAGACGGTCATGAGCTCGATGGCGCGCTCGATGGTGATGTGGCCGGGCTCGACGAGGTCGGTAATGACGCGGGCGAGGGACGTCTCCAGGCCGATGATACCGAAGGGGGCGTCGGCGAATTCCTGGGCCTTTTCCGTGGGCGTGTGGGGCGCGTGGTCCGTGGCGATGCAGTCCACCGTGCCGTCTTTGATGCCCGCGATGATGCCGTCGCAGTCGATCTGCTCGCGCAGGGGCGGGTTCATCTTGGCGTTGGTGTTGAAGGAGCGCACGGCGTCGTCCGTCAGCGCCCAGTGGTGGGGAGCGGCCTCGCAGGTAAGCTTGACGCCCTTGCGCTTGTAGTGGCGGATGGTGTCGATGCCTTCGGCCGTGGTGACGTGCTGGATATGGAGGTGGGCGCCGGTCATCCACGCGAGGCGGATATTGCGCGCGATGGCAATCTCTTCGCAGGCCTTGGGGATGCCGGGGATGCCTAGGGTCGTGGCGGTGTAGCCTTCATTCATCGCACCGCCGCGGGAGAGATCGTGATCCTCGCAGTGGGCCATGTAGGGCAGGCCGACCATCTTGGCGTATTCGAGCACGCGCCGCATCACGCCGCTGTCGGGGATGTCCTTGCCGTCGTCTGTGACGGCGACTGCGCCCACGTCTTTCAGCTCGGCCATCTCGGTGATTTCTTTGCCCTGCATGCCCTTCGTGGCGCAGGCGCCGGGGCGAATCTTGATGCAGGCCGTCTCGCGCGCGCGGCGGTTGACGAATTCCACCATGCCGGCGTTGTCGATGGCGGGCTTGGTATTGGCCATAGTCACCACGGTGGTGAAGCCGCCTCGGGCGGCGGCGCGGCTGCCGGTCTCGATGGTCTCTTTCGACTCAAAGCCGGGCTCGCGGAAGTGGACATGGATGTCCACCAGACCGGGGCAAACGATGCAGCCCGTGGCGTCGATGGTGATGTCGCCGTTGAGGTCTTTGCCGATCTTCGTGACCGTAGCGCCCTCAAAGAGGACATCCAGGTTCTCGGAAATGCCGCTGGCGGGGTCGATGACGTGGCCGTTCTTGATTACTGTGGTCATGGAATTACCTCTATTCAATGATGAACCGGAAAGGGCCGGTATAGTTCAACGTTTAAATTCGTGGTAGTTGGTGTAGGGAAATTTTCTACCACGAAGAGCACCAAGCACACGAAGAAAAAAGGAAAAGAGAACAGGAAATACCGAAGCAACTTAGCCATGTAAAGTAGAAAAAATCCGACCACGAATGGACACGAATTCACACGAATCAGAAACCGGGGTCTAGCTTATGAAATCAGCTTTCTCGCAGGCCCGCAAACTGGCATCTTGAACACCAAGACGAAAATTAACCTGAAAGAACTCAACGCGCGCAATGGTGTACTTATTATCGTTCTATTTGAGTCCTTTGAGGCTCAATCCAATTTCAAATTCATCCACGTCAACTTTTTTCTAATTCGTGTGGATTCGACATTCGTGGTTAAGTCATTTCGTAAGACTTCAAGAGACAAAAGTACTTCCTTCTCTTTTTTCTTCGTGCTCTTCGTGTCCTTCGTGGTAAAACTCTTCATTACTTCCCCTTGCGCCCGCTGTTGACCAGCAGGTGCATCACCGCCATGCGGATGGCCACGCCGTTGCTCACCTGCTCCAGGATCACGCTGCGCGCGCCGTCGGCGACGCTGGTGGAGAGTTCAATATCGCGGTTGATCGGGCCGGGGTGCATGATGATCGCGTCGGCCTTGGCGTGGGCCAGGGCCGCGGTGTCAATACGAAAAAGTCGGATATATTCGCGCAGACTCGGGAAGAGCCCATCCTGCTGGCGCTCCAACTGGATACGCAGGGAATAGATGACGTCGGCCCCGTCGATGGCCTCGCGGAGGTTGTGGGTCACTTCCACACCCATACGCTCCACGGCGGCGGGCATCAGCGTGGCGGGACCGCAAAGCACGACCTTTGCGCCGAGCTTGTTGAGGCACATGATATTGCTGCGGGCCACGCGGCTATGCTCCACATCGCCGATAATGGCCACCCGCACGCCTTCCAGGCCCGCTTCGGGATCCTGGCGGAGTCTCCGGATGTGTTCGCGGATCGTGAAGGCGTCCAGCAGGGCCTGGGTCGGGTGTTCGTGGCGTCCATCGCCCGCGTTGATGATGTGGCTCTCGTGCCGGGCCGCGAGGATGTGGGGCGCTCCGGCCGCACTGTGGCGCAGCACGATCACGTCGGAATGCATGGCCTCGATATTGGCCAGGGTATCGTGGAGCGTTTCACCCTTCACCGAAGAAGACGAACTCGCCGCAATGGCCAGGGTATCGGCGCTAAGGCGCTTGGCGGCGAGCTCAAAGGAAGTGCGCGTGCGCGTGCTGGGCTCGTAGAACCAGTTCACCACCAGGCGGCCCTGAAGCAGGGGAACCTTCTTGATCCCGCTCTCACGCTTCGATACCGCCACAAACTGGGGGGCCGTGTCCAGGATCAGCTCAATTTCGCCCCGGCTGAGATCCTCAATTCCGATCAGGTCCTTGCGGGTCCAGACGGTTTCACGCGGTTCGCTCATGGGCTTCACGCTCCTTCCGGTTCAGGCTCGGGGCGCGTCAGCAACACGGCATCCTCCCCGTCGATCTCCACCAGGCGCGCCGTCACCCATTCGCTCGGGTCGGTGGCCATGGAATGGCCCAGATAATCCGCCTGGATGGGCAATTCGCGCCCGCCCCGATCCACCAGGCAAGCCAACTGGATGCGGCGCGGGCGGCCATAGTCCATGACCTCGTCCATCGCCGCGCGTATGGTGCGGCCCGCCGCCAGCACATCGTCCACCAGCAGAATCGTGCGGTCGTCCACGTTGAAATCGAAGTGGGTGCTGCCCTTGGACTTTGGAGAACTCAGTCCGCCGCGATAGTCGTCGCGATAGAGCGTCGTGGCGAGGGAGCCCACCGGAGGCGTGACGCCCGTCATCTTGCCGATAAGGCCCGCCAGCCGGTCGGCCAGTGGACGGCCCCGCCGCAAAATGCCCAGCAAGGCCAGGCGCTCCAGTTCGGGGTTGTCGTTCACAATCTCCCGGGCCAGACGCCGCAGCGTCTCGGCCATTGCCGAGCCGTCCATGACGACCGTGGCATCCGCTTCCCGTGGCTTTATATCCGTCATTGCAGGGGTCCAGACAAAAAAATAGCCTCCTCAACACGCGTGAGAAGGTGGGGCTCGTCCATGGTACAGGCGACCTTTACGGCTCGGGTGCAGCCCGATGCATACACCGGCGCAATTTTAGCAGGGTGGGATGGGGGATGCAAGGCGCGGGCAGCCTCCGGATACGCCCGGCCATTTCACATTGTACGCCATTTTCCGTTACAATACGCGGTTCGTGGGGGCGCGATTTCGCCCCCTGATTTAAAGTTTTCTTGTTTTACTTGTCGCAATACGACGTGGACTACAAGCGCAATGGAGAACAACACATGAGCCATACCGTGGAAACTTTTGAGTTTCAGACCGAAGCACGCCAGCTCCTGGACTTGATGATTCATTCGGTCTATTCGAACAAAGACATCTTCCTTCGCGAGCTGATTTCAAACAGCTCCGACGCCCTGGACAAGCGGCGCTTCGAGGGCCTCAAGGATCCGGCGCTGCTGGCCGAAGGCACCGAGCTGCACATCAAAATCGAGCCGGATCGGGAAGCCCGCACACTGTCCATCATCGACAACGGCATCGGCATGTCCCGGGACGAGGTGAAGGATCTCATCGGCACCATCGCCAAGTCGGGCACCAAAGAGTTTCTCAAGAAAATGAAGGAGAGCAAGGAAAGTTCCCTGAACGCCGAGTTGATCGGCCAGTTCGGCGTGGGCTTCTACTCCAGCTTCATGGCGGCGGACCGCGTGACCATGATCACCCGCAAGGCGGGCGAGGAACATGCCACGCGCTGGGAATCGGCCGGGGACGGCACCTACACCCTGGAAGCCGCCGAGCGCGACGAGCCGGGCACGACGGTGACGCTGCACCTCAAGGCCGCCGATACGGAAGACGGCCTGAACGACTACACCCAGGAATGGCAAATCCGCCAGATCGTCAAGCAGTACTCCGACTTCGTGGCTTACCCCATCCAGATGGACATCGAGCGTACCGAGATCGAGCGTGACGGAGACGGCAAGCCCGTGGAAGGGGCCGAGGAGAAGAAGGTCATCAAGACCGAAACCCTCAACTCCATGAAGGCCCTGTGGCTGCGCAACAAGAGCGAAGTCACCGAAGAAGAGTACAACGAGTTCTACAAGCACATCTCCCATGACTGGAACGAGCCCGCATCGCGCATTCAGGCGAAGATCGAGGGCACGCTCGAGTATTCTCTGCTCCTCTATGTGCCCTCCAAGGCCCCGATGGACCTCTATTACCATGGTGTTCGCCATGGTGTGCACCTCTATGTGAAGCGCGTCTTCATCATGGACGACTGCAAGGAGCTGCTCCCCGACTACCTCCGCTTCCTCCGCGGCGTGGTGGATTCGGAAGACCTCTCGCTCAACATCTCCCGCGAAATCCTCCAGCAGGACCGCCAGATCGAGCGTATGCGCAAGGGCCTCGTCAGCAAGGTGCTCGACTTCCTCCGCAAGCAGTACAAGGATGACCGTGACGAATTCATCGCCTTCTGGAATGAATTCGGCCGCGTCTTCAAGGAAGGCGTCTTCCAGGATCGCGAAAACCAGGAAGGCATCCTCGATCTCTGCCTCTTCTGGTCCACGAACAGCAAGGAAGAGTATACAACCCTCGCTGAATACATCGGCCGCATGAAGGAAGGTCAGGACGCCATCTACTACATGACTGGCGAGTCCCGCGCCAAGATCGAAGAGTCGCCCCACCTCGAGAGCTTCCTGGAAAAGGGCTACGAAGTGCTTATTCTGCCCGATCCCGTGGACGAGATCTGGGCCCAGCAGGTCTTCAAGCACAAGGACCATGCCTTTAAATCCATCAGCAAAGGCGAAGTGGAACTGGGCACGGAAGACGAACGCAAGGAAGCCGAAGAAAAGCGCAAGGAGAAGGAGAAGGAATATCAGTCTCTGCTCGATTGCCTGAAGGATAAGCTGCAGGAGCACGTGAAAGAAGTTCGCCTGTCGAACCGCCTCACCAACTCCGCCGCCTGTCTCGTGACGGGCGCCAGCGATCTTTCGCCCCAGCTCGAAGCCATGATGCGCCAGATGGGCCAGGATTTCCCGACCGCCAAGCGCATTCTGGAGCTCAATCCAAAGCACCCGCTCCTCGACAAGCTCCAGCGCCTCTTCGACGCTAGTGCCGATGACCCCCAGCTCAACGATTACGCCCAGCTCATCTACGGCCAGTCGATCCTCGCCGAAGGCGGCGACCTGCCTAACCCAGGCCAGTTCAGCAAGCTCGTGGCGGATCTGATGGTAAAGGCCGGCTGATACCAGAGAGGGGACCGTCCTGCACGCACGCAGGCCCGATCCGCGAGTTTGCCTTCGCTCAGAAAAGTCAACCTGACCGAGGCCTGAGGACCGCGCGTGCGGGACCGTCCCCCGTTTTTAAAGCGCCGGAAGTTCCCGTCGAGGGGGGACCGTCCTGCACGCAAGCAGGCCCGATCCGCGAGTTTGTCTTCGCTCA